>NZ_JAMZBE010000011.1:0-45082 GCF_024158645.1 Halomonas sp. 707B3 | reverse complement strand
ATACCCCACAACCCCATCACCCCACCCAGCAGCATCATGAAGGTAGTTAGTTCGCGGGATCGAGGCACCTGACCCTCTTCGCGGGCTTTATCTAATCGCCTGGGCGTGGCCTCTTCGGTTTTTTCCTGATCGCTGTCGTTATCTGCCATGCTGTTATCCGGCTGACGAGTGGCCAGTTGACCAAAATAAGGCATACCATAAACTCAGCCGCCCTAAAGGACGGCTGAACAGTCTACCTATTTTGCCAGATGCAGCGGCTTACAATGAGCTAATAACCCAGCATTAAAAGCCTAATTCGTCCAATAAGTCGTCTACCTGATCCTGGCCGGTAACGATATCAGGGGCGTTCTCTTTCACCTGCGGCCCATTAAGAAGATCTTCATTGCGGCGAGCTTTCTCATTTTTCCACTGATCTTCGGCCTTGCGCTGCATCGTTTCACGAGCTTCAACACCGGGAACATTGTCGATGAGTACCTGTACCAGCTGATGCTCGATCTCACGGATCACATCCATCATTTTCTTGATGACTTGACCGGTAAGATCCTGGAAATCCTGTGCCATCATAATGTCCATCAGCTCCTTGTTGGTCGCTGAGGTAATTTCTGGCACGTCGCTCAGGTAGGTGCGCGTCTCTTTTACCAACACCTTTGCGTCGTCTAGCTCTTTTGGTGCTTCGAACCACTCGGCCCAACGCTTGTCGAGTGCTTCCGCACGCTCAGAGAGCTGATCTTGCAGCGGCTGCGCACGATCAATGGCGTTCAACGCCCTGTCTGCAGCCTGCTCGGTCATCGTCGCCACGTAGTGCAGCCGGTCACGGGCGTCGGGGATCGCTTCAGCGGCCTTTTCAATCTCTTTGTCTAAGCCCAACTCGCGCATATTGTCACGCAGCATGCGGGTAAGCTTACCAATACGAAAGATAAGGTCTTCTGCGGCTTCTTCAGACAGTTGGGCAGAACCACCCTGCTCATTCTGACTCATTGTGTTGTCTCCTCGTTAACCGAGCGCCTTGGCTCAGCCGCGTCATTTACCCATTTTCTCGAAGATTTTATTCAGCTTCTCTTCTAGGGTCGCGGCAGTGAACGGTTTGACGACATAACCATTGGCACCCGCTTGTGCGGCAGCAATAATATTCTCTTTCTTTGCTTCGGCCGTTACCATCAGTACTGGCAAGTCTTTTAGCGCATTGTCCTGGCGAATCTCTTTCAGCATTTCCAGGCCATCTAGGTTGGGCATGTTCCAGTCGGAAACCACAAACTCAAAATTGCCCGCGCGCAATTTATTAAGCGCATCTTGACCATCTTCGGCTTCTTCAACATTAGTGAAGCCCAGCTCTTTCAGCAGGCTACGTACGATCCGGCGCATAGTGGGAAAATCGTCTACTACCAAGAAACTCATGTTCTTATCAGCCATTGGTCATCCTCTCAATAACGACATCTATAGGGTGACTGGGAATTCAGTCAGGGTTAAAATTCTTCCCACTCTTCGTGGTGCTGCTGGGCAGTTGCTCGACGATTCGGCGGTAAAGCCGTTGACTGAGCAGCAGACGCCTTAGGAACCGACGTGTGCGATGCTGATACACGCGTAGGTAACGCATGTGATGCCTGCTGAGCACTTAGCACCTGAAAGACCGCGACCGCCTCTTCTAAGCGATTTGCTTGCTCTTCTAGTGAAGCGGCCGCTGCGGTTGCCTGCTGGACTAACGCGGCATTTTGCTGAGTCACCTGGTCCATTTGCCCCACTGCCTGACTCACCTGCTCAATACCGTCGCTCTGCTCTTGGGACGCCGCTGAAATCTCATCCATGATATCTGTAACCCGGCGCACCGCGGTGACGACTTCCGTCATTGTCTGGCCCGCCTTTTCTACCAGAGATGAACCCTGGTTGATCTGACTAACAGACGCCTCAATCAGCGTTTTAATCTCTTTTGCCGCATCCGCACTGCGGCTAGCGAGGTTACGCACTTCCCCGGCCACCACCGCAAACCCGCGCCCTTGCTCGCCAGCCCGCGCTGCCTCAACCGAAGCATTCAGTGCCAGAATATTGGTCTGAAACGCGATGGAATCGATCACATTAGTGATATCTGCCACTTTTTGAGAGCTGGTGGAGATACCGTGCATGGTTTGCACCACTTGTTCAACGACTTGACCACCCTGCTCTGCTGTGGTGGAAGCATCAGCGGCTAGCGTACTGGCCTGTCGAGCGTTGTCAGCATTCTGTTTCACGGTGGCTGTCATCTGCTCCATACTGGCCGCCGTTTGCTCAATGGACGCTGCCTGCTGCTCAGTACGCGATGAAAGATCAGCATTGCCGCTGGCGATTTCTCGGGTGCCGTGGTGAATCTCTCGACTCCCCTCGCGCACGCGTGCCACCGTTGCGCTAAGGTTTTGCTGCATGGTGGCCATAGCCGAAAATAAACGGCCAATTTCGTTTTTACCGGCCTCTGGCAGCGGCTGCGTTAAGTCTGCCTCGGCAATGCGATCAAGCCGCTGAACGGCATTGTTAAGTGGCGCAATGACTGTGCGGCGTAAACCGATATAAATGGCCAGCGTCACTATCAGCGCAAGGCCTACCGCTAGCGCGTTGATTAAGGTAAACAGCTCTCCCTGAGACTCAGCATCCACACGGATTGTATCAACACGACCAAAACCATAATCGACGAAGGTATTAACACTTTCGGAGAGTGCGCTTAGTGGCTCGGCCAGTTCGCCTCGTAGCTGGTTAAACGTATTGATATCCATGAACTCAAAGCTAGCGTGTTGCTGCTTTACCAGATCAAGCACAGCGCGGAAGTTTTCATCGACAGCGCTTCCCAAAACTTCACCCTGTGCTGTACGCGGCGCGGCCAGATACTTCTCAAAGCGACGCTCGGCCCGTTCGATACGATTTGCCGCCATCTCTACCTGCTCATTAGATTGGCGAGTCTGCCCCACCATCAGTAAATTAGAGGCAGTCTCCATGGCTAGCATGGCTTGGTTGAGCAGAGAATCGGCGCGGTTCAGCTCGTTAAGCTGTTCATTTCCAATAAGATTCAGCGTCGCTAAGTTACTCTGAGCATTACGGTCAGCCACGACGCCAAGCCCAGCCACAACCAACATCAGCGTGACGAGGCAGGTTAGCGCCGTTACCACGGTCGAATGAATACTTAAATTGCGCAGTAAACGCGTCATTGTTATGGCTTCCCTTATTAATGCATGAACCAAGAAGGGTTTGACACTTCTTGGTACTTAAACGCGCTGCGCGCGCCCTGAAGCAGCAACCAGCGCCATAAGACGCGACGGTATATCGTCGAGTGCAACGACCTCGACTGCTCCCCCAACGGCAATCGCCTCTCGCGGCATACCAAAAACCACACAGGTCTCTTCATTTTGTGCGATCGTCGGCGCACCTGCTTGACGCATTTCTAATAGGCCTGCCGCGCCATCTTTTCCCATACCGGTCAGAATGACGCCGATGGCGTTTTTGCCAGCATGCTTAGAAGCGGAGTGAAACAACACATCTACCGAGGGGCGATGGCGGTTAACCGGCGGTCCATCGTTTAGGCGGGCTACGTAGTTGGCGCCACTGCGGGCAAGCTCTAAGTGCTGGTCGCCAGGGGCAATATAGGCATGGCCTGGCAGAACCCGCTCACCGTCCGTGGCTTCCTTGACGGTAATACGACACAGTCGATCCAGGCGTTCTGCAAAAGAGCGCGTGAAGCCACCGGGCATATGCTGGGTAATTAAAATGGCAGGCGCATTGGCAGGTAAAGGTTCTAATACGGCACGGATTGCTTCAGTGCCGCCAGTAGAAGCACCAATAATAATGAGCTTCTCGCTGGATATCATGGGTGCTTTAAGCTGAGTGGGCGGCGGCGTGTTTTTATGGCGTGCCTGACGCGGACGCGAACGAGCTGCAGCACGCAATTTTTCAGCAATTTCGTTGGCGTACTCCATCATACCGCTGCGAATACCCAGGCTTGGCTTCGCTACAAAATCCAGCGCACCGAGCTCCAGGGCGCGCAGGGTAATTTCAGAGCCGCTTTGGGTTAGCGACGACACCATCAGCACCGGCATAGGGCGCAATCGCATCAGCCGCTCAAGAAAATCGAGGCCGTCCATCCTCGGCATCTCGACATCAAGCGTCAGTACATCTGGGTTATGCTGCTTGATCAGATCTCGGGCAGCGATGGGGTCAGGCGCAACGGCGACAACTTCCATGTCTGGCTGTGAGTTAATGATTTCGGTCAGCAAATCACGAATCAGCGCCGAGTCATCGACGCACAACACTTTGATCTTGGCAGCGCTCAAAGCACGCCTCCTCTTACGGTATCCACCGCGGCATCACTCCCTGCTGGCAAACGCCCTCGTCGGAGCTTAGCTCACGTTTATTGTTCACTTATTCGCGAGGGTATAAACCGTTTGCCCGCGCAACTTAAACGCATCGCTGATATACGAGAAGTTTTCGGAGTGTCCCGCAAATAGCAGACCATCCTGTTTCATCAGCGGCGCAAACCGCTTCAAAATCTTAGCTTGCGTCTCTTTGTCGAAATAAATCATGATATTACGACAAAATATCGCATCAAAAGGGCCTTTGATAGGCCACTGAGGGGCCAGCAAGTTCAGTGGCATAAACTCAACAAGTGCCGAGACTTCTGGGCGCACGCGGGCAAGCCCGATGTGATTGCCGGTACCTTTTTGAAAGAACCGCTTCACTCGAGCTTCGTCCAGTTTGCGCACTTGTTCCTGGGGGTAAATCCCCTGACGTGCTTTCGCCAGTGCATCGGTATCAATGTCGGTAGCAATCACTTTGGCTTGGGAGGCTTTCGCGCCAAGTGTCTCTAGCAGCGTCATAGCAATCGAGTAGGGCTCTTCCCCTGTCGAAGCGGCTGAACACCAGATCGTTACCGGATCTTGCTTATGCCTAATATGTTCCGCCAATAATGGGAAGTGATGCGATTCACGAAAGAAAGCAGTTAGATTGGTAGTCAAGGCGTTGGTAAACGCCTCCCACTCTTTCGCGTCGGGTTGACGCTCCAGCCGCGACAGGTAGTCAGTAAAGCGCGTCATGCCATGATGGCGCAGCCGCTTAGCTAAGCGGCTATAAACCATTTCGCGCTTATGCTCAGCTAATACAATACCAGCGCGCTGGTAAATCAGCTCTCGAATGCGCGCAAAATCAGCATCGGTCAGCACCAGATCTCGTTCGATCTGCCCACTAGACGTCCACTGGCCAGCGTCAACTCCCCGTTCGCGTTGGTCTGTCAAAACTCTTCCCACTCCTCTACAGAGGCCATTTGCCGTTTCTTAGTCGGCACAGGCGATGTGGCACTGCTGTTATGTGCAGACCCCGCTGGCAACACATTTGCCTTTGGAGTTGCGGTCGCAGGCGGCTGCAAGCCAGTGGCCGCTAGCGGGCTTTGGTTAAGTCGAAACGCTTCAACGGAAAGCGACAACAGTCCTGCTTGTTGCTCTAGGGCAACAGCTGCCCGTGCAGTTTCTTGAACGCGCAGAGCATTTTGCTGTGTTGCTTGATCCATTTCCGCAACGGCTTGGTTGACTTCCGTAATACCGCTGCTTTGTTCCGCAGAAGCCGCCGAGATGTCGTGCATAATATGAGTAACGCTGCGTGCGGCTTCGGCAACCTCACTAATCGCTGCCTCAGCTTTTTCGACTAAGCCAGCGCCTACGCTCACTTCCTGGCTCGAATCGTCAATAAGTGTGCGAATTTCCTGCGCTGCTCCAGCACTACGCCCAGCAAGCTTACGCACCTCTTCGGCTACCACAGCGAAGCCACGACCATGCTCTCCCGCCCTGGCTGCCTCCACTGAGGCATTCAGAGCCAAGATGTTGGTCTGAAATGCAATCGAATCGATGACATTGATAATGTCAGTCATTTTTTGCGAGCTTTGTGTAATTCGCTGCATATTAGCGACCAGCTGTGTCATCAATTCGCCGGTTTGTGTAACCATGGTTGCATTGTTATCGGCCAGTCGGCGCGCTTCTTGAGCGTTATCGCTATTTTGCTTAACCGTGGTTGTCATCTCTTCCATACTGGAGGCAGTTTGCTGCAGCGAAGCTGCCTGCTGTTCAGTTCGCGTGGAGAGTGCTTCGTTGCCACTGGCAATGTCTTTAGCTGCTGGGGTGACTACGTCAATGCCACTTTTTACATCACTAATGATGTTGCTCAGGCTTTTACGCATGGTGTTGAGAGAGTCCATCAACTGTCCAATTTCATCCCGGCGTTTGGGCGGTACATGTGCCGCTAAATTGCCGCCTGCGATTTGCAACGTAAAACGTGACGCGCGCTTCAGTGGCGTAATAATAGAGCGCAGCGTTAGTACACTAATCAGTACCAGTAACAATAATCCTGCGCCTAATACACCAGCTTGTACGCTAAGCATGGCGGTTTGACCACGCTCGGCCTCTGCTGCCATTGCCTCCGCTGCTTCCTGCTTTTGAGCGATCAGTTGATTGACCATAGCGGATAGCTCCCGACCCTCCTCGTTCATCACACTGATAACAGCATCCAGGCCGGTGAACGCTTGGTAAGTCTCTTCAGCCTGTAGCACGCTAGCCGCTTGGTTCATGCCTTCAGACAAAAAAGCTTGTAGCTGCTCGTTGAACGAAGTGGCCAACGGCGTCGTATTCACATCGCGACTGAAGTACGCCTGCCAGATATCAACGATTTGTGTAGCACTTCCCTCTATCGCTTCCCCCATCTCGAAACGCTGGTTAATCAGCTCCATGCGCTCAGGCTCAATCAGTGCCTGACGTGTTTGCGCAATCGTTTGATCAATTTGCTGAAGGCGAATAACATCCCTTAAGCCATCGTTATTTAGCTCACCCAATCGTTCGCCTGCCACATTAAGGCCATAAAGCCCCACGCCACCGCTCGCTACTAGCAGGGCCCCTGCCACGACCACCATGCCAACTAATTTGGCACGTATTGTGTCGAGACGAATACGCTTAATGCGCTGTAACAAGCCCTTTTGGCGCACGCGCCCTTTATCCAAGTAGAGGCGCTTATTGCGCCCTTCTCGTATCTCTGCATAACGCTGTTCAGCCTGAGCAATCGCCTTGCGGGTCGCTTGCACCCGCACAGAGGTGTAACCAATTACTTGGTCGTTCTCTACAATCGGTGTGACGCTGGCGTCTACCCAGTAGTGGTCTCCATTCTTACAGCGATTTTTCACCAGCCCTCGCCATGTCTCCCCCGTCTGAACGGTTTTCCAGAGGTTCTCAAACGCAGGCGACGGCATATCTGGATGACGTATTAGGTTATGAGGCGCTCCTATCAGCTCTTCATGCTGATAGCCGCTAATCTCGATAAATGCTGGATTTGCGTAGGTTATACGCCCTTTTAGATCAGTACGCGAAACGAGAAAATCGTCTTGTTTCAGCTCAACTTCCCGTTGAGTCACTGGCTGGTTATTACGCATCATGCTGCCTTATTGTTTATGTTTTAACGCGGTAATAGTTTGGTTCATTCCATGGCCAGAGCAGAGAGCGCTGAGTTAGAATTCTTCCCACTCTTCGGTCAGCGCTTGTGTTTTAGTGGCCGGTAGTCGCTGCGTTGTCGTTGGCGAGTGCGAAGGGGCGCTGATTACA
The DNA here is from genome assembly GCF_024158645.1 of Halomonas sp. 707B3. NCBI lineage: Bacteria > Pseudomonadati > Pseudomonadota > Gammaproteobacteria > Oceanospirillales > Halomonadaceae > Halomonas > Halomonas sp. 707B3. The sequence goes on along the minus strand of NZ_JAMZBE010000011.1, from coordinate 37,496 downwards.
CGTTTTTGTGTGTCGGGCTGCCCACCACCTGCTACACGGAACCGTTCCACGGCTTCACGCAGGCGTGCTGCCTCGCTCTCTAGCTCATTGGCGCTACGCGCGGCTTGCTGCACCAGCTGAGCATTCTGCTGAACGACTTGATCCATTTGCGCAACCGCTTGGTTAACTTGGCCAATACCGTTGCTCTGCTCTTCCGAAGCGGAGGCAATCTCATCCATGATGTCGCTAACGCGCTGTACCGCCGCGACGAGATCCTGCATGGTTTGGCCCGCCTGGTTCACGCGATGTGTACCAGCGTCTACTTTACCGAGCGACGCATCAATCAGCGTACGAATCTCTTTGGCAGCATTGGCACTGCGGCTGGCAAGGCTGCGAACTTCTTGTGCTACCACGGCAAAGCCCTTGCCATGCTCGCCCGCACGCGCCGCCTCTACAGAAGCGTTAAGCGCTAAGATATTGGTTTGGAAAGCGATATTGTCGATCAGGGTGATAATGTCAGCGACTTGATGAGAACTGGCGCTAATCTCCTGCATGATCTCAACAATGTTACTGACTTCTTCCCCACTGCGACGCGCCGTGAGCGTGGCATCACCTGCAAGCTGGCTCGCTTGGAGGGCATTATCGGCATTGTGACTTACAGTAGAAGCTAGCTGCTCCATGCTGGACGCCGTCTCTTCTAGCGATGAAGCCTGCTGTTCTGTGCGAGAGGAGAGGTCGTTGTTGCCGCTGGCAATGTGTTGGGAGCGCTCAAAAATCGTGGTGCCGCTACGCCTGACCACGCCAACAGTTTCCGACAAGGAACCTTGCATATGGGCCATCGCGCTATAGAGCTTGCCGATCTCATTGTTGCCAGGTGACTGGATCTGCTGATTGAGGTCACCCTGCGCCATGCGCTCAAAATAGCCGACCAGCCGATCCAGCGGGCGCAGTACGTTGGCACTGACGCCCCACACCACTACCACTACCGTTAAAACGGTCATGGCCACAACGCCGATCAATACCCAGCGGATGCGGGTGGCAAAGGAAGTAAAGGCCAACTGCTGGGCTTGTGGGTCGCTGGCACTTTGTACAATGGTCGCCCCGTGATGCAGCGCATAAAGACCGATACCACAGGCAATGAGCACCAGCAGCGAGAAGGTGGCCAATACTAGCCCCCAACTCAGACGGACGGTCATATTACTCATCAGTTGACGTACTAGCTGTGTCACACGCATTTCTCCAAACACAACCGTACTAGCCAGCGCTATCCATCGCGCCAGAGTGGGTTGTTTTTTGGCTCAAGATGGGCACGCCTCCCTGTGCCCCGTGGCAGGTCGTTAGCGGTTACTGGTGCTATCTACCAGCGCCATCTCTTCGCTCGTCAGCAGCTTATCGATATCGACCAGCACCAGCATTCGGTCATCCAGGCTACCGAGGCCACTTAGGAAATCAGAGGAGAGCGTTACGCCAAACTCTGGCGCAGGCTTGATTTGATCCGGCGTCAAGGTCATTACGTCAGAAACGCCATCTACCACGATACCTACGATACGATCTGCCACGTTGACGACGATCACCACAGTTTGGCCACCGTACTCAACGTTATCCAGGTGAAACTTAATGCGCAGATCCACAATCGGCACGATCACGCCACGCAGGTTCGTTACTCCCTTAATGAAGTCGGGTGCATTCGCAATACGTGTGACGTTTTCGTAACCACGAATTTCCTGCACCTTTAAGATATCAATGGCGTACTCTTCATCACCTAAAGAGAACACCAGGAACTCGCGATTTTCCGCTTCTGCTGCGGCTAGCACCGCCTCATTAGTTGCTTGACTCATGACGGCTCAGCCTCCTTGTAATAAGAGAGATATGGTTGGTTAGCGGCTTTTCCTGCTTCTTTTTTGGCACGGCTTAAGCGATGCAAGCCTGTGATATCCAGAATTAACGCAACACTGCCATCTCCCAAGATGGTAGCGGCCGATACCCCGGGCACTTTGCGGTAATTATCTTCGAGGTTTTTAACCACGACCTGTTGCTGGCCAATCAATTCATCGACCAGCATGGCATAGCGACGCCCTTCGCCCTGCACAATTACAGCGATGCTCTTAGTGGGGTCCGTAATGGCGTTCTCCACATCGAGCACTTCATGAATGGCTATTACGGGCAGGTACTCATCGCGTACTTTTAGTACCACGTCGTCCCCTGCCATGGCATACATATCGCCTTTGGCGGGCTGCAGTGACTCAAGTACGGTAGAGAGCGGCAGAATAAAGGTTTCCTTTCCGACTTTAATCGACATACCGTCGAGAATTGCCAGAGTTAGCGGCAGCACGATACGTGTATTAGTGCCTTCACCTTTTTTCGACTGGATCTCAACCCGGCCGCCCATGCCTTGAATATTCCGTTTGACAACATCCATGCCCACGCCACGTCCAGAGACATCGGTAACCTCTTTGGCAGTCGAGAAACCGGGGGCAAAAATCAGTTGAAAAACATCTTCATCCGACATGGTATCGGAGACGTTAAGACCATTCTCGCGGGCTTTCGCTAGCAGGCGATCACGATCCATTCCGGCGCCGTCATCACGCACTTCAATCAAAATATTGCCACCTTGATGCCGGGCAGACAGAACTAACTTACCCGTACGCGGCTTGCCCAGGGCTTCACGCTCGTCGGGCATTTCAACACCGTGGTCCAGACTATTACGCACCAAGTGCGTTAGTGGGTCGGTGATACGCTCGACTAAGCTTTTATCAAGCTCTGTGGATTTACCTTCGGTGATCAGTTCAATCTCTTTGCCTAGTTTGCCAGCGGTATCACGAACTACACGCGGAAAACGGCTAAATACGAACTCCATGGGGATCATGCGAATCGACATGACCGCTTCCTGAAGATCGCGGGCATTACGCTGCAATAGGCTCATGCCATTCTGTAGCGAACTGTTGCCGACCGACTGGTCGCCAAGATCACTCACTGTTTGGTCCAGCATCGACTGAGTGATGATCAGCTCGCCCACCAAGTTAATAATCTGGTCGACCTTATCCACGGACACCCGAATAGAGGAGGACTCTGCTGCTGCCTTTTTCGGAGCCGCTTTACCTGGTTTACTGCTAGCAGGCGTCTTACTGGCGTGTGCTTTTTCGGCCACTGGCGCGGCTGGCTTCTCTTCTGCCGCAGAGGGCTCAGCCGGTGCGCTGGGTACAGGTGTTGCGGGCTCTGCTGCCGAAGCAGCCTCCTCCGCAGCTACCGTGGTGATTTCAATTTGTTCTGGCTCAATAATGAAGCACATTACGGCTTCAATATCATCGGCGCTGACGCCCCCTTTTAGGGTGACCTCATAACGCTTTTCATCCCCCGACTGGGATTGAATATCGCCTAGCTGCTCTAACTCTTCTACCAGCAGCCCACGATCTTTATCGCCCACATTGAGAAGCGCCACTTTGAGGGTATGCTCGCTGGAGCTAGCGGCTGCCGATGCTTCTTTGTCGTCCTCTGCAGGCGCTGATTTTTGAGGGGCCGGTGCCGCCGCAGGGGCATCAAGTGTTTTGCCAATCTCTTCGAGGGCAATTTGCTGCAGCGTTTGGCAGATACGCTCATACGCTTCTTGATTGGGTTCTTCCTCGTTGCGATAGGCATCGAGTTGCTCGTGCATGATGTCTTTGGCCTCTAAAAAGGTATCCACGAGGTCAGCACGCAGGGTGAGTTCCCCTTTGCGCGCGTGATCCAGCAGGTTTTCGAAAATATGCGTGGTTTTTTGTAGCACGCTAAAACCGAAGGTTCCTGCGCCACCTTTGATAGAGTGGGCTGCGCGGAAGATAGCGTTCAACTGCTCGCTATCCGGATCATCGACATCCAGTTCCAATAAGTGCTGCTCCATATCAGCGAGCAGCTCTTCAGCCTCTTCAAAAAAGGTGTCAAAAAAATCCGCTATATCCATGCACCGCTCCACGTGAACGTCATATTTTTTTGTGACAAGCCGCGCTTACTGGTCGTCGTTGGCTTGTGGGGTGTTTTGTGGCACTAGCTCTTCCGGCACCTCTTCCTCAGAAAACTGAGCATCAGGCGCTAGAATACCAGGGTTACGAATGGCTTCGGCAATTTCAGGTAACAACACAACCAACTCAATACGTCGATTGATCGGATCAGTTGGCGCAGTGTCAGCCAACAACACACGATCAGCAAAGCCCGATACGCGCAACAATTGATCTGGATCAAGCCCGCCGGCAACAAGCTCTCGGCGCGAGGCGTTCGCTCGATCATTTGAGAGCTCCCAGTTGCTGTAGCCACGATATCCTCCAGCATACGGCACACTATCAGTATGCCCACTAATACTTAAATCGTTAGGCAACTCATTGAGAAGAGGAGCTATGGTGCGTAGCAAACTACGCATATAGGGAGCGACCTGATCACTACCAAGCTCAAACATGGGTCGCTGCTCGGTATCCAAGAGTTGGATCCGTAACCCTTCACGGGTTAGATCAAAACGCATTTGGTTACGTAGTTCACGCAACTCGGGGTCGCGCTCAATCGCACGTTCAATGCGCTCCTGCAAATCATTAAAGAAGCGCCGTTCTTGAGCACTAGGGCGTGTATGCTGCATTACATCAATACGAGCGCGTTCACCATCACTATGAGTAGGATCAGGGCCACCACCAGGAATCACGCTGGTACTACCTGACATGTCGCCGCCTGTAATTGCAGTAACCAGGGGCGTACTGAAATACTCCGCCACACCTCGGCGGGTCTCTTCGCTGGAGACACTCAAAATCCACATCACTAGGAATAGCGCCATCAACGCGGTCATAAAATCCGCTAGGGCAATCTTCCAAGCTCCCCCGTGGTGAGCATGGACGACTTTTTTACGCCGAATAATGATCGGACGCTTATCCCCACCCTTACTCATGCACTACCGCCTTTTTTGGCGTCACGAACGTACTCTTCAAGCTCAGTGAAACTGGGACGCTCTGCGGTATGCAGTGCCTTGCGACCAAACTCAACAGCTAATTGAGGCGCATAACCGTGCAAGCTTGCTAGTAAGGTGACGCGGATACACTGCAACATTTTTTCTGCTTCTTTTGCTTGTCGCTCGGCGTAGCTGGCCACTGGACTTATAAACCCGTACCCCAACAAAATGCCTAAAAAGGTACCTACTAGCGCTAGCGCAATCATTTCACCCATCTGAGCGGGTGTGGCATCAGCGTAGGTCAAAGCCTTAATTACCCCCATAACAGCAGCAACGATACCGAATGCAGGCATCGCATCCCCCACTTTAGAGATCGCATCAACTGGAATATGAGCTTCCTGTTCGAATGCCTCGATTTCATGCAGCATAAGCTCATCAATTTCCATTGGCTCCATGCCGCCACTGACCATGAGGCGCAAATAGTCAGTTAAGAAATCCATGATGTGTGGGTCCGCCAGCACGGTTGGGTGCTCTTGAAATAAAGGACTCTCTTGAGGGTTATCGATATCGCGCTCAATCCCTAGCATACCCTCACGGCGCACCTTGGAAAGAATCTTGTACTGCAATGCCATTAGCTCCATGTACAGCGCTTTATTATATTTTTTGGTTCGCTTGAGCTTGGGCAGTATCTTAAAAGTAGCTTTAATGGCTTTACCATTATTGGCAGCAATAAAAGCACCGACCCCTGCGCCGCCAATCATGAGCAACTCCGTGGGCTGATACAGCGGCCCCAAGCTACCACCTGCTAACACATACCCGCCAAATACAGATAGCAGTACGACGACATAACCTAAGGGAATCAGCACAAGCAGTGTCCTTGCGATATCAGTTTTTTATCGACGAAGCCACACCCATTTCTTCACCAAGAAGGCATGAGCAGCTCCACCCCAAGTGCAACTTAGCAATATCATACTAAGGCGCATGCAATGTTTAATGAGAAATTACCAGCGTCTTTTACCGCTATCTAAACGTTAAAGAGGTAGTGTATTCGTTCTATACCCTGCTGCTAGTAGCGTGACAATTTTATACGTTCAACGCTGTGCTTTACGGGTTTTCCCTGCACGCGAAGGCGGCTGACAAATACCACACACATAATCATGTGTCGGACTATGAGCATGGGCAACAAAGCGACCTTCACATCTTGTACAAGTCGTTAGCTGCAACAAATCACTTTCAAAAAAGCGCACCAACGTCCAAGCACGAGTAAGCCCCAGCACCGGCTCCACGCCTTCCAGTGAAATCTGCTCCTCGTACAAACGATAAGCTTTAACAAACGCGTCTATACGCTCGCAGTCAGCCCCCTTCAATAAACCTGTATAAATATTGTAAAAAAACGAGGAGTGCACATTGGGCAACCACGTAACAAACCAGTCTGCTGAAAATGGCAACATCCCTTTCGGTGGAGACATGCCACGCACTTCCTTGTAGAGCTTAATCAACCGGGTACGGCTAAGCTCTGTTTCTGTCTCCAGCACCTGTAGCCGTGCACCCAACTCAATCAGCTCAATGGCCAGCTGCACTTGGTGCATTTCATCAACCAAGCTCTTCTGGCTCACTCCGACTCTCCCGACGACAAAGACTCCAAGGGCTCACAAGCCGAAAGCAGTGATGCATGTAACCCAGATAACCCTTGATCTCTGGGGTTTTCTAAAATTTCGCGCAAACGTCGCCCACTCGAATGGCTAAATCGGCAGACTAACTGGTTGCTGCGCGCCAGCTTAGTGAGTTGCCAGGCATTCAGTGATACCAATAAATCGGCAAGTTCACTGTCTATTTTCAGGCGAAACATAGCTGCTTCGCGATCCTCGCTCAGCAAACGCTGCGCAAGAAGCAAGTACGCTAAGTTAATTTCTTGAATTTCATCGAGAAAGCTTGTTTGACTCATAGTGTCCCATCGAACGACACAGGCGCGACATTGTGACCGTTATACTGGCGCCATTGATGACTTTTTTCTTTACCCAGCACCATGGTTGCATACAACGCTTGTATTGGCTACTTGAGCGTTTCACGATGACTTATCCCATTCTCAGATAGCTCAAACACCCAAACAAGCAGCTCAGCGACCACTTGATATAGGCTCGCCGGGATCTCGGCATCCAAATCTAACTGCATGAGCAGCGCCACAAGCTCTGGTGCATCGTGAACATAAATACCCTGGCGCTGGGCTTCGGCCATAATTCGCTCAGCCAGCTCACCATACCCTTTGGCTACTACACGTGGAGCCTGCTCCCCTTCTTGATACGCAAGTGCAACCGCTTGCCGTCGCCGATCACCCGATGTCATCATGATGGCGCTCCAATGTTACATACCTAGCCTTGATCTGAACTTTATGAAAATCAAGGGCGTTTAAACGCTGCCCCAATGAGCTAACCCCCTCCTCAAGACGCTGATGCGTGCCAGCATTATCAGTGGTCAAATCAATACTCAGCGTCTTTTGATGAAGCCATAGTGCAATGCTGAAGCTACCTAAGTTAGGCACATCAAGCTGCATTTCGGAGCGCCAGCTCTCCTCCGCACCCTCCTCTTCCGATGAACCTCCTTGCCCCCCTTCACGCCCAGGCAGGTTGATCACTAACGCCATAAAAATCCCAGCCCACACATCACCTTCCCAGCGGAGCGTTGGCATCACCAACATCTCCAACTGCTGACGCACCAACCCCTGTAAGCTCTCATGAACGACCTCTCGTGAGCCACGGCTAAGCGCTTCCGGCTCGCTGGCAGCCGGCAATGTCAACGAGGCTGGATTAATCTCTCGACGCTCCGCAGCAGCTGGCGTCGGCGAAGTCGAGGCTGGGAGCATGACAACAGGGCGCTCTAAGAGCAGTTTATTATCGCCATTCATAGGCACTAGGGACGTATTGGGCAAAATACCGGGGGTGGCGCTTGAGCGTAAAGCGGCTATTGAGGGGGTTGTGGCTAATACCGCAGAAGCAAAATTTGGTAAAAAAGGAGCTGTCGGGCGAGGCCCAGGTTGCATTTGTGGTTCACGCAGTAGTTGCTGGCGTGGAGTTTCACCTTGAAACCAACGCTTCAGGTGGGACTCATAAAATAATCCACTATCGCGGATGCTTGCTTCTAAACGACTTGCCAGCACTTGCGCCGATGGTGCGTCTTGAGCCGACATCAGCGGGGCCTGGGGCTTCATTACCGCTGGAGGTGCCGGGAAACGCAGTAATACATCCGCAATCGTGCGAGCAGCAGGGCTGAAGTGTGTCTGTGTTGAGGTGGGTGCGCCATTACCAGTGGGAGGACTTCCAGGCTGAGACTGACGCGCCCCCTCAGACGCACCTGGCAACCGCTTTAGGTCACCAAGCAGGGGAGCAAGCGGACGGCCATCCAACCCTGCATCGCCTTGCAAGGCACGTGGCCCCTCCCCCGGTAAGACTGGCTGTACTGGCGCATTTAATACACGCTGAGAGGACACCTCTCCCTGGCGCCCAAGCACTTGATGTAAGAGGGTATCAATAAGCGGCGTAATGCCACTCACGATGCCCCCTTATTCTGAGAAGCATCGACATCAAAGGCGCTATAAGCTCCCTGCTGGGGAGCATAAGCTCGGTGCAGGTCCCGCTGGCGCTGGGTGACGCCAATCAGCCTGCCAAGCTCATCGCGTCGTGCCACCAGGCGACGACGAATCTCCACATCATGCTCTAAGATATGTTCTATTAACTCTGTTTTACGCTGCTTACCTGCAGCGTCAAGCGTAACGTGTGCATCCAGCTCACGGAGCTCTTCTACGAGCATCACATAATTACTGCGTTGCTCGATCAACTCGGCCCACTGTTCAGCATCTGCAAGCTCATGCATGTCATTCACACGCACCAACAGCTTTTCGTATGCATCGAGCAGCGTTTGCTGAGAAATATCACGAACTGCTTCGGGAGCTGCCATGCCTGCCTCACGCACTCTGCTGTTGACCGATTTCACGCCATGCTGAGGCGATATCCTCAAGCAACCGCTCAGCTTGGTTGAGGCTCTCTTCGTCGTTTCGCAAGTTAGCTGTTAACAGCAAGCGGGCGATATAATCGTAAAGTGAGGCGAGCCTCTCTGCAATGACACCCCCTTGCTCTTGATCAAGGGCGGCCGCTAAACCGTTATTAACAATATCCAACGCTTTGGAAATTGACTTGCCTTTTTCAGCTCGGTTGCCAGCTTGCATGTGAATTCGCGCTGCGCGGATTGCCGCCTGAGCGCCATCAAATAGCATCACGATCAGCTGGTGAGGATCAGCTGACATGACACCACTTTCAACACCGACACGGGCATAAGCATTAGCGCCTCGTCCGTTAGCGGCGCCACCGCGAGTGTAGGTCATTAGTGGGCACTCCTTTATAGGGTGTAACAACAGCTAGGGCAAAAAGCCAGTCGTGCTGTTCATCATTCAAGGTTGAGCATATATGCTCAGCTATTAAATATATCGGCGAAGCCACAGCAGACTTTAATGCCTGATTACTTTTTAATTTAGCTGCTTGCCTGAATTCGGCGTCCTATGTAGAAACCGCCACTTCTCTGACAGGCTTGCCTAGTCGCTCAAAAACATCGCCACGCAACACACTCCCTAAATTATCGCGCATTGGCGGCTCAGCTGCTTGGGCCAGCACCACCTCTGCTGGCGCCCCACTATCATCAAGGCGCAAAATCCAGGCAAGCTGATCACTAGAGAAAAGCGCTAACGACCCCACCGGCAGGACCTTGAAATGTTCGACATAACGCCTCATCCAACGGCGATCAAACTGATGCGGATGAGCCAGCAAGTGGCGGTAAATTTGCTGCGCCGTGCGGGCCGGGCGATCTGGGCGATCTCGCCGCATCGCCTCAACAACGTCAACCACTGCACTGGCTTTCGCCAACTCGTTAATATCATCCCCGGTGATTCCTGCCGGATAGCCACTACCATCAAGCCGCTCGTTGATCCCCCCAATGACCGCTTGCGCCACCGTAGCAGACAGCCATTGGCAGGTATGTAGCCGAGCCATCAAGAGGGAAACATGCTCACTTAATGCCTGCCGATGTGTCGCTTCAAAATTTGGCGCTTTGAACACGACCTGAGGAATAAGCGCCTTACCCAAATCATGCACCAGCCCGCTGGCAACGATCGCCTTGCGCACATCCCGCGGCATATTGGCTCCTACTAAATCCAGCAAATGGACTGCAACAGCAATCCCGTGCCTTACCAGCAGCGGCTCTAAAGACAAACAGCGGGAGGCAAACAGCAGTCCCTCTCGATCTTCTTCATGCAGCATCAGTAAGCGGTCCGCATTACGAGAGAGCTGCCTTGAATCAATATCACTGCCTTGCTGAAGCATGAGCAACTGTGCATCAAGATAAGCAGCTACCTTAACCAAACGCCTTGCCATCGGTGTGGCATAGCGGCGTATATCGCGCCGTCCTATGTGCTCAGTATCTGGAGTGCGTTTGCCTGGCTGCTCAAACAGAGGCGATGGCTGCCGCTCCTCCTGCGCCTCCTTTTTATAACGCGCAGCTTCACGCTCAATCTCGCAGACAAAGTACCAAATCTGCCGTTCCTGCTCGGAAGTGCACCCTGCAAAGCGAAAGCCAACGCGTAGCATGTGCCGCTCGGGATCAGTTTTCTGATGGCGGGCAACGCCATTCACTTCAAAGTAAGTGCCGTTTGGAAAGGTAAACGCAAGTTTGAGCGAGTATTGCGTTTCAGCCAAAACACCGCTTGCTGTTAATGGCAACTCAAGCTGGCACCCATCCTGGGAGAGGTCACGGAGCTCCCCCTGGGCACTCTCACCACTCTCACCAACAACCAGTGCAGACACCACCATTCCCATGCGCAATTCAGCACGATATGACTCGCGTCGTTGCAGCACTTCGACCGAACTTGGGTAATTACTACAACAAAGAAAACGACCACCAGAACGACGGGTCTCCGTCAAAGATAACAGCGGTGTCCGCACCACTTTTCCCTGTGACTGACCCCGCAAAAAAAATTGCTCTCCCTGCTGTAAACGACTTAGCAGGTAGTCAACCGATGACAGATCCATTACCAGCGTTTCGCCCGCGTGCTGCTCCATCAAGACCACTGGCTCTGGACGCGCATCAGGAGTGGCCAAGCAGAGAGTCACCCCACCGCTCTCTATCATAGTATTCAGAAGAGAGCTGATTACCGATGGGCTAGTGACGCTCTCGTACTCATCTTGTTGGACTGCCATGCGTGCCTCGCTTTCCCCAGACGCGTTATACGTTAACGCTCATCACAAAGCAGCAGAGCATAACAGAAGCCTTTATCGAGCCGCATGTCCGCCATAGGACTCATAACACTTTTCTTTTCATCTATAGTAAAAGGATAAAGTTTGTGACAAACGCGCCGATAGATTGAAAAAGAGGCTCATCACCAGACGGTAAACGGCCTCAATGCCTTTACTCGGTTACGTTGCCTAGCCCCCCCCGGCGGGCTTATTTAATAGAGGAACGTTGTACATGAGCCCACTATCCATTGACTCAGCCACACCAGCAATAACGGCCGCTTTATCGCAGGAACGCTCTACGCGCCCCGCTATCGATCCCCTACCTCCAGTCACCCCAAGCGGCGATGAAGCAGCAGCAGATGGCAATAAGGCCACAAAAGAAGCGCTTGTTGAACCGATACAGCGCATTAACGATGTCATGCGTCCCCGTGGGTTGGAATTTGATATTAGCGAACAATCGGCTCGCATCATTACAAGGGTCATTGATCGAGAAACGGGTGACGTCATACGTCAAATACCAGCAGAAGAAGTGCTGCTACTGGCCGAGCGGCTAGAAGAACTGCAAGGAAAACTGATCTCTCTTAAAGCATAGAAACCAAGCGAACGCTGCGGGCGCCTTGAAAAGCGATAACGTACCAGCCTAAGCGTTCGCCTTCCCACTACCCACCCAGCTAGCCGCATAACTACTTTACGCCCCCTATACCTGCATATTCATCACATCACGATAGGCAGTTACTAGGCGGTTGCGCACCTGCATGCCCATTTGAAAGGCCACACTGGCTTTTTGCATATCTACCATCACATCGTTTAACTCAATGTTTGGCTCGCCTGCCTGAAACGCCATCGCCTTGGTATTAGCCGCTTGCTGCAACCGATTAATTCGCTGTATAGAGGACTGCAGCTCACTTCCAAAGCCACCTTGACCAACAGCGGTTGCCACATGCTCCCCTTTAATAGGCTGAGCCGCTTGTGCCGCTAGCCCCTGCATCTGTTGCAGCGCAGACTGTATAGAAGGTGAACTCATACGCAGGCCTCATTTTTGCGGAAAATCAATTAGTACAAAAAGCCTACCATTGGTAGGAGAAGCGTCATACGTACAAATGAGTATAAAAAGCCAAGCTTTTCGTTCATTTATGGTCGACACACCCCCGGATAATGGCGTTCATCACAATTCCGCTTCATCTTTTTAGCGGATAACCGCGATTGACGGATATAGCCTATGCCTTCTTTGGTGATGCGCCTGGGCCGACACCCGTTTTGCCTGCCCTTCTGGAGGGACGCATGAGCGAAACTGGTGCTACGGCAGGCCGTCAAAACAGCACGACACCAAACGCCTCTCGCAGTGGAGCGGCGGAAAACGAATCCAGCAGCCCCTCTGCCTTGGCGCGCACCATGAAACAGCTGCGCAGCAATCCATTAGTGGTTGTATTGATTGCGGCAGCGGCCTCTATCGCCGTTGTGGCTGCTTTATTTATGTGGGCTAGCAGCCCCGAGTACCGTGTGCTTTACAGCAACCTGAGCGAAGCGGATGGTGGACGAATTATTTCGGAGCTTGATAGCCGCGGCGTACCCTATCAGTTTAGCCAGGGGGGCCAGGCACTGCTGGTGCCCGGCGAGCAGGTGCATACCCTCAGGCTCCAGTTAGCTGAGCAAGGCTTGCCCCGCGGCGGCAATCTTGGCCTAGAGCTTATGGAAACCCAAGCTTTTGGGATTAGCCAATTTGCTGAGCAGGTGAACTTTCAGCGTGGCCTGGAAGGCGAGCTTTCACGCTCTATCGAATCACTAGGCCCCGTCGAAAGTGTGCGCGTGCATCTATCGATGGCAAAGCCGTCCGTCTTTATCCGTGACCGCGAACCTGCCAAAGCCTCTGTGGTGTTGAATCTCTTGCCAGGTCGCGTCCTTGGCGAGGGGCAAGTTAGCGCCATTGTGCACATGGTATCCAGCAGTGTGCCTGAGCTTGCTACTGAAGATGTGACGGTGGTCGATCAGAACGGCCGCCTACTCACTGCCAATAGCGCCCAGGGTAACGACCTGGATGGTACGCAGTTAGCGTACATCAGCGAAGTGGAGCGCTCCTATCAGCAGCGTATTGAGAACATTCTTTCGCCCATTGTTGGCAGCAACAATGTTCGCGCCCAGGTAGCGGCACAGATCGATTTTTCACGCCGAGAGCAAACCTCCGAGCGTTACAGCCCAAACCAAGCGCCTAACGAATCAGCAGTCCGCAGCCGTCAGCTTAGCCTCTCTTACGATGGCGAAGATCCATTGGCCACCGGCATTCCTGGGGCGTTAAGCAATACTCCTCCTGGGGTAGCCCCCTCCCCCATTAACCAGCCAGACCCCGAAGAGGGTGATGTTGCGGACGATGCAGGTACCGAACCAGGCGCTTTGCGCAACTTGCGCCAAGAAGATGTCGTTAATTACGAAGTAGATCGTAGTATTGAGCATATTCAGCACCGCCTTGGCCAGATACAACGCCTCTCAGCGGCTGTTGTTGTTAACTTTCGCGACGTCACTAATGAAGAAGGTGAGGTTGAACAAGTCGCGCTCAGCGATGAAGAGATCGCCCAAATTGAGCGTTTGGTACAACAAGCAATGGGGTTTTCGGATCTGCGCGGCGATCAAGTGGAAGTGGTTAACACACCCTTCGCTGGCGATGATGATACCCGCGTCGAACCGGTCTGGTGGCAACATCCGGACAACCTAGCGATAGCTGCCAATTTAGGGCGCTACTTACTAGTTGCGCTAGCCGCATTGCTACTCTACCTGCTGATTTTGCGCCCATTAATCAAGCGCTACACCCAGCCGCCCGTGATGGCCGCTGCAGCGCCTGGAAGCACGTTGAGCACCAGTGTTGGTAGCGACGAAGATGACCAGGAAAGCGAGGGCGAAGGCGCGTCCGATGATGAGGACACCTATAGCAACAAGCCCAAGCGCCGTCGCAAAACGTCGCTTTACGAACACAATCTTAACGACCTGCGAGAAATGGCCCAAGAAGACCCCCGTATGGTCGCGATGATTATTCGCAGCTGGATGAACGCTAATGACTAGCATTGCTGAAATGGGCGGCGCACGTAAAAGCGCCATTCTTCTGCTGGCCCTGGACGAAGACAGCGCCGCTGAGATTTTTAAGTTCCTTAGCGCCAGCGAAGTGCAAGAGATCAGTATGGAAATGGCACGGCTTCATCAAGTTTCCCATGATGATATGAAAGCCGTGCTAGAAGCCTTCCATCAAGAAACTGAAGAGTTCGTGGCGCTTAACCTCAACTCTAGCGAGCATATTCGTTCGGTACTGACTAAGGCACTGGGCAGTGAACGAGCTACTAGCCTAATTGAGGATATTCTCGAAACCACGGGCGAGAATTCAGGTATTGATGCACTCAACCTGATGGAAGCCTCCATGGTGTCGGAGCTGATTCGCGACGAGCATCCGCAGATCATCGCCACCATCCTGGTTCACCTGGATCGCCATCAGGCCGCTGATATTCTCGAGCTCTTCGAAGAGAAACTGCGTAACGACGTGGTACTTCGGATCGCCACCTTTAGCGGCGTGCAACCAGCCGCGCTTCAGGAGCTTACCGAAGTGCTTACCAGCATGTTGGATGGCCAAAACCTCAAGCGCAGCAAAATGGGTGGCGTAAGAACTGCGGCAGAGATCCTCAACCTGATGAACTCTTCTCAAGAAGAGGTGGCCATCGAAACCGTCCGCTCGCACAGCGAAGACCTTGCCCAGAAGATCATCGACGAGATGTTCCTATTCGAGAACCTACTCGACCTGGACAACCGCGCGATTCAGATGGTACTTCAGGAAGTGGAGACCAACTCGCTGGTGGTGGCGCTCAAAGGCGCTCAAGATGCCCTAGTGGACAAATTCCTACGCAACATGTCGCAGCGCGCCGCCGACTTGGTTCGCGAAGACATGGAGGCTCGCGGCCCTATCCGCGTCTCGCAAGTGGAAACCGAGCAGAAAGCGATTCTACAAATTGTGCGCCGCTTAGCGGATTCCGGAGAGATCGTCCTGGCGGGCGGAGACGACGAGTATGTCTAATACTCATTCGCCTGAATTTGATCGCCACGGCGAGTGGCGACGCTGGCAAATGGATGAGCTGGTAACGCCTGCTAGTGACAAATCTCAACAAAATGCCTCAGGCCCCACGGCTCACCAGCGCAAAGTGGAAGCTGCCCAACGCGCCGCCGCAGAAGCAAGGGCACGTGAGGAAAAGCAGCGGCAAGAGGTTTATGAGCAACTTCGCCAGGCAGCCGAAGAAGAAGGCTATCAGGCGGGCCTGAAACGCGGGCACGAAGAGGGCCTTACTAAAGGCCTGAGCGAGGGACGCGACCAAGCAGCCGAAGAGCTTAAAGAGCAAATTCGTCAAACGGTCGCACCGCTAGGATCATTGGCAAAGCAGTTTTCAGATGCCCTTGAGCGTCTTGATGACACAATCGCCCATGATCTTGCTGAACTTGCCCTGGCAACAGGCAAACAGCTAGCAGGAGACGCGCTAACTGAGCAACCTGAGCATATTTTGTCCATCGTTCGCGAGCTGCTGCATACCGAGCCACCGTTAGTCGGTAAACAGCGTTTAT
The DNA here is from genome assembly GCF_024158645.1 of Halomonas sp. 707B3. Lineage (NCBI taxonomy): Bacteria > Pseudomonadati > Pseudomonadota > Gammaproteobacteria > Oceanospirillales > Halomonadaceae > Halomonas > Halomonas sp. 707B3. The sequence continues at coordinate 21,752 of NZ_JAMZBE010000011.1, read as the reverse complement.
GGCTTAACCCAAACGACCACACCTTGGTTGAAGAGCATCTTGGTGGCGAGCTAGAGGCTGCTGGCTGGGTACTGCAACCCGACGATCAGTTGGCCCGTGGCGGCTGCCGCGTTACCAGTGCCCAAGGCGAACTGGACGCGACGTTTGAGAGCCGCTGGCAAAATATTAATGCACAGCTGCGCAAACGACATAGCGGCAACGCGACACCGTCCGAGTAACGCGATGAATCACTTCAATTGCCCTCACCAACACCGCTGGCGTAAAGCACTGCAGCGCACCAGCCAGCGTGTGAGCCGACTCCCCCACTACCGAACCAGTGGGCGGGTTGTGCGCGCGACTGGCATGGTGATTGAGGTGGTTGGCTTACGAGTGGCGGTAGGTAGCGCTTGCCACATTGAACTGCCAGGAGCAGATGGCCGGCTTAACGATAGCCACAAGCATGCAGAAGCTGAAGTCGTCGGTTTCTCCGGTGAAAAGCTGTTTTTAATGCCGCTAGAAGAAATCTCTGGCCTGATGCCGGGTGCACGGGTTACCCCTCTTGTTGATGGCAATGGCCACAGTGCCCGGCGCTTCCCAGTAGGCGACGAGCTTTTAGGCCGCGTACTGGATGGTAATGGTAACCCGCTTGATGATCGTGAAGGTGTTGAGGATGCCCAGCGCACCACCTTGCAATCCAGGCCACTGAATCCGCTGTCCCGGGCGCCTATTGATGCTCAAATCGATGTCGGCATTCGTGCCATTAATGCCCTACTCAGCGTTGGCCGCGGCCAGCGCATGGGCCTATTTGCCGGCTCAGGCGTCGGTAAGTCAGTACTGTTAGGCATGATGGCACGCTATACCCAGGCCGATGTGATCGTCGTTGGCTTGATTGGTGAGCGTGGCCGTGAAGTACAGGACTTTATTGACAATATCTTGGGGCCAGAAGGGCGCCGACGCGCTGTTGTTGTCGCCGCGCCTGCGGATACCTCGCCGCTGCAACGCTTGCAAGGGGCCGCTTACGCCACACGTATCGCCGAAGGATTTAGGGACTCTGGCCGCAACGTGCTGCTAATAATGGACTCCCTTACACGCTATGCCATGGCACAGCGGGAGATCGCATTAGCCATTGGCGAACCCCCTGCCACTAAAGGGTATCCACCCTCCGTCTTTGCCAAGCTACCCGGCTTGGTAGAGCGGGCGGGCAATGCTGAGCGGGGCGGCGGCTCCATTACCGCGTTCTACACCGTGTTAACAGAAGGCGATGACCAGCAGGACCCGATCGCTGACTCCGCCAGGGCCATTTTGGATGGTCATATCGTCCTGTCGCGGACGCTGGCAGAAGCCGGGCACTATCCTGCTATCGATATAGAAGCCTCTATCAGCCGTGCAATGACCGCCATCGTGACGCAGGAGCAGCAGCAAAAAGCGCGTACCTTTAAACAGATTTTTTCACGCTATCAGCGTAACCGCGACCTGATCAGCGTAGGGGCCTACAGCCCAGGCCATGATCCGCGGCTGGATGAAGCGGTGAATCGCTTTCCAGCCTTAGAGCGGTTTCTTCAACAGAACATTGACGAGTGTGCAACGCTTGAGGAGTCCTACCAGGCCCTGCACACGGTAGTGGGAGGCTAAATGAGTCATAACCAGCTTGATATGCTGACGGACCTGGCCCGTGATGCTCGTGACCAAGCAGGAAAACTGCTGGCCCAAGAGCGTCAAACCCAACAGCAAACGGAAGCCCAGCTGCAGTCACTCAACCGCTACCGAGTAGAGTATGCAGAGCGTTTGCAGCACGCCATGCGTGACGGCATTGACCCCGCTACCATGTATAATTATCAGCAGTTCTTAGCCTCGTTGGATGCCGCCCTTGTGCGTGCTAGACAGGCGCTGACTGCACAGCAAAAACGCGTACAACAGAGCCAGCAGCATTGGCAACAAGAGCAGCGCAAGCTCTCTTCTTACGATACACTGGCCTCACGTAGGCTATTAGAAGAGCATCGCCGCCAAGCGCGTTACGAGCAAAAAGCAACCGATGACTTTGTCACTAGTCGTGTAGCTCGCCAACAGTCTGATAAACCACTTTAGCTCCGGGTCAGGAAGCCTATCCATGAATATTCAACTGTTACTTTCTGCGAACCCCAGCCAGGGCAGTGGCGCATCAGCCTCACAAGCGACGGAGGCTCAAGGCTTTCCCACTGGGCTATTCCGCCAAGCCATGCTGCAGGCTACAGACACCCAACGCCCAATGGGCGCACTTTCTAACGCTCCATCCACCGATGGAGAACAGGCGCTGCGTGATTTTACCTCGCTCCTAGAATCGCTGGGTATTGAGCTAGATGAAAGTGCACTTGCCGATCTATTTGGACAGTTGCAATTGGCTACTCAGGCTATGCAGCAAAAATTAAGCAGTCAAAGTCTTGGAGCACTTAGTAATCAACAAGTACCTGCTGAGACAACGATCCAAACGCCATATGGCTTAGACAAACACTTAGAATCACTTGGAATTGATTCCAATCAAGAGGCGTTGGCGCAGCTACAGATAGCTGCTCAAACGATGAATGACTTAGTCAAGCAACTTGAGTCACTTGATATTAAGCTCAATCAAGAGGAGATTGCAGAGCTTTTTGCTCAGCTACAAACGGCTGAACAAGGCACCCCAGAACCGCTAATAGCATTAGCTGCAGCGGCGGCTACCGACAACACGTTGGACATGCCATCACCTGCTCTACAGGAAATTTCCAGTCGGCTGTCATTAGTCGCTGCCTTTACTGATGACGCAGGCCTACCGTCCCCCACTACTACCCAAACAACGTCTGTCGCCGCTATCGCCGAACAGTTAGCGATTGACAAAAAAGACGCGATAGCTCTCATCAATGCTTACCAACAGCTATCGGGTAGCACAGGGTCTAATGGGTCTGCTCAGCGCCCTGAAACGCTCAGCCAGCAAATAGCAGCGCTTTCATTGGGTAATGCTGCTAATACAGATACGAGCACTCAGCAGACAACCTCAAATACGCTTGCCGCATCAACCATGCAAACAATGGCCACCAGTGTGCACGTCAGCAGTGAAGCCATGGCTAGCGCTCTGGCGGTTAGCGGTGCCTCTGGAGAAGCAGCAGCGCGCATTAGCGGCGGTAACGAGCTAGCATTTAACCTGCCTAACGCTAACGCCGCACCACAGCCTATTGCTGCCGCAACGGGAGCCTCACTGCCATCCTCTATTGGCACCCCTGTCTCTCACCCCTCCTGGCCGTCACAGCTAGGTCAACAGCTCGTTCAGCTTGTCCAGCGAGGGGGGGAGCAGCATGTTCAAATGAAACTACATCCTGCTGAGCTTGGGCCACTTTCTATCTCGTTAAAAATGACAGAACACGGCGCACAAGCTCAATTTTTATCCGCTCACGCTCAGGTTCGACAAGTGATTGAACAAGCGATTCCTCAACTGCGTGAAGCACTGGCGGAACAAGGAATTTCACTAAGTGACACATCAGTGGGTGAACAAGGCTTTTCTAATCAACAGGAAGCGTTTGCTCAGCAAAGCACAGGCTCAAGCGCTGGTGGTGAAAGCGGAGTCACTAGCGTTGAGGGTGAAACCGGGACGCCTGCATCTGGGGGTTCCTCCATCGCACTCGATGGGCGTGTGGACCTTTATGCTTAAAATATAGCCACGCTATAAGTATGGTTTAATTGTGAGTACCGTGTTAAATAGCTAAACCAAAAGATAGGCTCTCCAAGAGAGCCTGTTCGTTTCTTCATTATCACCCGCGTTAGGCATAATGCTTGGCTAGCGTCATGTGCGAACATCATGGGAACAACAATGGCAGAATCAAGCGGCGGATCTAAAAAACTGCTCTGGGTAATGATCATTCTCGTACTGCTTTCCTCTGCAGGGGCAGCAGCGGCTATTTATCTAGTGCTGGATCAGCGCAACAGCAGCGACAGTGGCGAAGCTCAACAGCAAACGGTCGAGCTTACCCCCCCTGTGTTTACACGCATTGAGCCATTCACTGTTAATTTAGCTGATGACCGCTATGGTTCACGCCTGCTCTATACGGGTATTACGCTGCGAGTGGGTAACGAACAGAGTAAAACAATTATCGAAGAGCATATGCCGCAAGTGCGCAGCCGCTTACTAATTCTGTTATCGGGAAAACAAGCCAACGAACTCACCTCGACAGAGGGGAAAGAGGAGCTGGCACAGGCAATTATTAGTCGTTTGAACGTACCCCTCACCGAAAATCAGCCCCCCCTAGATCTAAGGGAAGTGCTGTTTACCGAATTTATTGTGCAATAACCTCGGGAACTGGAGCCGTTCATGTCACAGGACGATCTACTGTCCCAGGAAGAAATTGACGCCTTACTAAAGGGTGTCAGTGGAGACGAAGAGCCCTCTACGGCGTCGTCCAAGTCTCAGGACGAAACAAAAATTCGCCCGTATGACCCATCGACTCAACATCGGGTCATACGCGAACGTCTGCATGCGCTTGATTTTATTAACGAGCGTTTTGCTCGTTATTTCCGCAACGGATTATTCAATCTAATTCGTCGCAGCTCAGACATCACTGTCGAGTCCGTGCGCTATCAAAGCTTTAGCGACTTCTCACGTAACGTTCCGGTGCCGACCAACCTCAATATCGTGTCGATGAAGCCGATGCGGGGCTCTGCATTGGTGGTATTTCCACCAAATCTCGTGTTTATGGTAGTAGACAACCTGTTCGGTGGAGACGGGCGATTCGTTACGAAATCAGATGGGCGCGAATTTACCAATACCGAACAACGTATTATCCAGCGCCTGCTCAATCTTGCGATTGATGCCTATCAAGAAGCTTGGAAGGTAGTATACCCGATAGATGTCCACTTCCTGCGCTCCGAAGTCCAGTCTAAATTCGCCAATATTACTAATTCACCTAATGAGATTGTGGTCAATACCAAGTTCAATATTGAGGTAGGCAACCTATCCAGTAGCTTTCAGATTTGCATGCCCTACGCAATGATTGAGCCGCTGCGCGATTTATTGGTTAACCCGATCAACGATAGCAATCATGACAGTGATGGCTCTTGGTCACGTCGCATGGCCAGCGAGCTGCGCCAATCTGAAGTTGAGTTGGTCGCTGACTTTGCGCAGATTCCGAGTCGAATTGCTCACGTCATGGGGCTAAAAAAGGGGGATGTTTTGCCGATGGACATTCCCAGTACGATCACCGCCAGCGTTGACGGCGTCCCTGTGATGGAGTGTGAATACGGCAGTCAACGCCAGCAGCGCGCCCTGCGTGTTGTGCGTATGATCGACCATGCTGCTATGAATAACGTATCGTCCAAGGACTTTATTAAAGGTTCAACGCGACAGAAAGCCAAGGAACCCAAAGCATGACTGACCCTAATAAACCCGATCAAAAAGTCTCTGATGACGATTGGGCGGAAGCCATGTCTGAGCAAGAAGAGCCGTCGTCTAGTGCTGATGCCGCAAGCGATGATGATGACCCCTGGGCAGCTGCCATGGCAGAGCAGGAGGCTGCAGAGCAGGCCGATACGGAAGATGAGCCTGAATCAGAGGCACCTCAAGCCAAGCCAGCCAGCGACGATGTATTTCGCCCGCTGAGCGCAGAAAAAAGTACGACTCCCTCCCGTGATCTTGAGATGATCATGGATATTCCGGTTAAGCTTACCGTTGAGTTAGGGCGCACCAAACTGACGATTAAGCAGCTATTAGAGCTCGCTCAAGGATCTGTCATTGAGCTGGAGGGATTAGCGGGTGAGCCAATGGATATCCTGATCAATGGCTACCTAATTGCTCAGGGGGAAGTAGTAGTTATCGAAGATAAATACGGTATCCGTATTACTGAGATTATTACACCATCCGAGCGCATTCATAAACTAAACCGATGAGTGTTGCGACCTCTAGTGCGCAAGCCCCCCTTGAGGCATTAAGTGGCGGTGATGCATTAATCGGCATGGCGGCATTAGGCAAAACAGCCGCCGCACTAGCGTTGGTGATTGCCATTATTTTGCTGTGCACATCACTGCTCAAACGCTGGCAGCATCATCGCTATGACCATGGTGCACGTTTACGCATCGTAGGTACCACCGCAGTAGGCAATCGCGAGCGAATTGTGGTTGTCGAAATTGAAGACACATGGCTCGTTCTGGGCGTTAGTGGTGGCCGTATTAGTAAACTACACGAACGTCCAGCGCCTACTGATCGTGGATCCACGCCCCCTAGTCCGCCGACCCGCTTCTCACAGCGTTTAGCTAACGCTATAGCCAATAGTCGCGGCAAGGGCGACAGTACTCCCTCAGACTCTCAGCATACCTCATGAAATACGCTCAGCATTTTGCCTGGCCCTATTCGCGTCACTGGTGGCTGATGAGTATTCTCATCATCGGATGCCTCGTGGCTTTTCCCAGCCACGCCCAGCAACTACCTGGGTTAGTTTCACAACCAACGGAAGGCGGTGGCCAACAGTGGTCTCTCTCTCTACAAACACTGCTGTTCTTAAGTTCCTTGGCGTTTTTGCCAGCAATGCTCCTGATGATGACCAGTTTTACCCGCATCATCATTGTACTCAGCCTGCTAAGGACAGCGATGGGTACTCAGGCTACGCCGCCTAACCAGGTACTGTTGGGGATCGCGCTCTTTTTAACGTTTTTTATTATGTCGCCAGTACTTAACCAAGTATATGACACCGCCTGGGTGCCGTTGACGGATGAGGTGATCAATTTTGAAGAGTTCCTGCTTCGCGCGCAGCTACCTTTCCGAGAGTTTATGCTGGCTCAAACGCGGGAGCCGGACCTGGCCCTATTTGTTCGTTTAGCCGATGTGGGCCCCTTGCAAGGGCCAGAAGAGCTACCAATGCGCGTCTTGCTACCTGCCTTTGTCACCAGCGAGCTCAAGACGGCCTTTCAAATTGGCTTTACCATCTTTATCCCTTTTTTGATCATTGACCTTGTAGTGGCCAGTACGCTAATGGCGTTGGGGATGATGATGGTTCCACCGATCACTATTTCGCTGCCATTTAAGCTCATGCTTTTTGTATTGGTTGACGGCTGGCAGCTCATTATTGGTTCGTTGGCAGAGAGCTTTTATATGATTTAACGTCGCGGGGCGACGAGGAGCGTAATCATGACACCCGAGATGGTGATGAGCGTCGCTTATCAGGGTATGCGCGTGACACTTTTTCTAGCTGGTCCTATGCTGTTAGCAGCACTATTTACAGGTCTGATTATTAGCCTGTTCCAGGCCGCTACCCAAATAAACGAGATGACGCTGACATTTATCCCGAAAATCTTAGCGGTGTTTGCCGTTCTGGTACTAGCGGGCCCCTGGCTCATCGGCTTAATTACCGACTTCACGACGCGGCTATTTACCAACATACCCGCAATGGTGATGTAGCCTGTGGTTGAAGTAACATTTGCCCAGCTTCAGGGGTGGCTGGTGGCCTTTTTTTGGCCCTTTGTGCGTATTACGGCCTTTATGACAGCGACGCCTTTATGGGGCCACTCCAGCATTCCCAATCAAGCTAAAGTAGCGCTTGCCGCAGTGATCGCCGTCGTCATTGCTCCCGTTCTCCCACCGATGCCCAGTGTACCGCTCATGTCTTGGGCAGGTCTGGGCATTATCATTGAGCAAATGCTGATCGGTATTGCGATTGGGCTGGTGATGCACATTATGTTTGCCGTTGTCCAAGCGGCCGGTGAGTTTATCGGCCTTCAGATGGGGCTCGCCTTTGCGAGCTTCTTTGACATGTCTAGTGGCACCAACATTATGGTGCTATCACGCATTCTCTATATGGTCACCCTGCTCATGTTTCTCGCCTTTAATGGCCACCTGATGGTGTTAGAAACACTAGTGATGAGCTTTGAAACACTTCCAATTGGAATTGGCAGCCTTAATCCTAATGCGTTTGAACTACTGGCACGCTACGCAGGTACTATCTTTGCTTCCGGTATGCTGCTCGCTTTGCCTCTGGTAGCCTCGTTGCTCATTATTAATCTGTCGCTAGGCATCCTAAACCGTTCAGCACCGCAGCTAACCGTGTTTAATATTGGCTTTCCTACCTCGCTCACCGTTGGCATAGTGTTGCTCATGGTGCTAATGAGCGATATCGGCAGCTTTCTTCAGCAGCTGTTTAGCCAGGGAATTAGCTTTACGCAAAGCCTGATTGAGACCATGGCGCCCTTAAATTAATGCCCCGGCACATGGCCAGGGCATAGCAAAAGAGTGACTGCTCGCTAAGACATTACATAAAGTCAAATAGCGACATCCCCTTAATATCCACAAACGCTTTTTGAGAAGCCTGCAGACCAACCTGACGCAAGCTGTATTCTGAAATAGCATCAGCGTAGTCCAGATCCACCAAGTCAGAAAGCGTCTGCTCATAATTGAGCATCCGGTTACTACCTACTGCATCCACCACGTCTAGCTCGTTTAGTTTTGCCCCAGCCGAAGCGCGCACTGTTAGAACATTATCAAGGGCATTATCTAGATCTCGCATAGATGTGTTTAGCGTATTGCGCAATTCTGCTTTTTCCGCACCGGTAGTGGCGGGACTTTCTAAAACACGTATTGCTGCTTCCATGGTGCGGAACAGATCCGCAGGGCGCTGCTCACTACCTGACTGGGCAACAAGAATCTCGTCGTCAGGCTCAGCGCTGCCAGTGAGTGTGACATTAACACCCCCAAAACTAAGCTGCTGACCTTCACCGACATATTCTCCTGTAACCACCAAATCAGCAGGATCTTCCTGCCACTCGCCTTCACTAAAACGCTGCACTTGGTAGCTGACGCCGCTATCCACCGTCGTATCTTCATTAAACACAACACGGTAGCTGTCGCCATACCCAGGGTCATTGACATTACTCACCTGTGGGCCACTAAACGTTATGCTACCGCCATTCCTCCCCTCCACGCCGGCGATCGGCTGACCACCATCGCTGCTTTTTACTGCCTCTGCTACGTAACCCGCACCACTTGGCACACTTTGAAATATTGAAATGCCATTTTCAGTAACCGGCATTAAGCGAGAGGCATCAATACGCTGCTGGCGAGCGTTATCATCCCCTTTATACTCAATATTGCCTTCACTATTTTTAACAAAGGGAGGCGCATTATCAGCATAGCCACCAAATAAGTAACGTCCGTTACCATCAGTCGCGTTTGCTTGGCCGATCATGGTTTCGTAAATACCTTTTAACTCGCTGGCAATCGATTCTCGGTCAACATCGCTTAAGGTATCGCTTGATGCTTGAACTAGTCTTGTCTTTGCACTAATAACAGAGTCACTGATGCTATTAAGTATACTTTCTGTCTGTGCTAGAGAGTTACGCGCAGATACGCGAGAGTCTTCAAACTGTTGGGTAATCGCCTTAGATTGATCAACACGCACGGCGCGCGCTGCTGACTGTGGGTCATCCGAAGGGTTAACCACACGGCGTCCACTAGCAATCTGCTGACTGATTTTTAGAAAGTCATTCTGCTGACGGTTAATTGAAGCCGTACTTTGTTCATACATGGTAACGCTGCTAATACGCATGAGGCAGACTCCTAACCGTTAGCTACGTAAGCCTAAAATAGTGTCAAAAATAGTAGAAGCAGTATCGATGACGCGTGCATTGGCTTGATAAAACTGCTGAAAGCGAATCAGATTTGCCGCTTCTTCATCCAGGTTAACACCAGACTCCGACTGCTGCACTGCACGCAGCTGATCAGTTAAACCTTGGCGTGCATCAAGGTTGACCTGAATAATGTTGGTACGATTTCCCACATCGCTGACCAGCGCCCCATAAGCTCCACTCAAAGAGGCAGAGCCACCTACGATATCCTTACTCTGGAGGTCTTGGAGTGCTAAGGCATTGCGATTGTCGCCTGCAGCAGAGCTCGCTTGCTGAAATGTGAGAGCCCCTTCTGTAGACACATCAGCTAAAACAAAAGATACACCATCAATAGTTATTTCATCGTCCGCAGCCAATACAGCTGCGACTGCATCTGCCGAATCTTGAACGACTCCATTAGCATCTAAGATTCGCGCTTCGCCGTTAACAGAGACCTGACCAGTATACCCACTGATAGATAAGTGTTGATTGGCATTAAGTTCAATTTCCAGTGATTCCGACGTATTGGCAAGCGCATTCTCATAGCGAACATTGCTCACCTCTAGGTCTCCACTCTGCTCAACTAAGCTACCTGCAGCAATTTTATCTAAGTCTGAAACAATGGCTTCCATTCCACCAGCGGCACGTCGTAGTGGTTGAATTTCAAAGCTATCGCCATTTTGGGCAAGATTAATATCGTTGAAATTGACATCAACACCGGCAAAACTTAGAACATTGTCGCTAAATGACCATTCATCCGCCTCTAGCGCCTCACCGGTATCTTTTCTAATCACTTCAAACTCTTCAGTCGATGCATTAATAACACGCACCGTATAGTCGGTTGCTCGTAATGCGCTAGTATTCGCAGAGTCGATCATAGCACTGACCTCTGCGGATCCCTTATTATCTGTATTATAGTAAGCATTAGATTGACCAATACTAAAAAACTCTTGGCCCTGCTCACCGTTCAGGTCAACACCTTTTTGGTGTTGCGTATTAAATTCGAGTGCAATAGAAGCCGCCAACTGCCCTATCTGATTCTGAGTTTTATCTAATGTCTCAGCTCGAAAGCTCATTAAGCCACCTAATGAGCCACCTGTAATTAAACCTTCATCTAGGCTGACAAGGTTGCCATTACCACGAGCCCCTTCACGGTAGCCAACGACCATCCGTTGTGGATCATTCGGTGATGTAACAGCTTCGAGTTTATAGGCAGTATCCCCCGTGACGAGCGGCTGCCCATTGGGAAGAGAAAGATTGTAAGTCTTGCCATCTTGAATATTAAGACGCAAGTTCATTTTTTCATTCAACTCGGAGATCAGCTGGTCGCGCTGATTCAGCAAGCTATTTGGTGCCTCACCAAGCTGTGCACGCGAAAGTGCTATTTCACGGTTAATATTAGCAATCTGGCTTGTGGTGTTATTTATTTGGGTAATTTCGTCTTTAATTTGGCCGTTAACGCCTGATTGTAAATCCTGCAGATATCCATCAAACGAACGGAATTGAGCCGTTAGCGTATCCGCAGCGCCAAGCACGCCCTGCCGGGCGGCAGGATCCGAAGGAGCACTTGCTAAATCCTCAAGAGCGGAAAAGAAATTCTGCATCAAAGGAGAGAGCCCTGCTTCACGATCTGCAAGCAAGTTATCGATCTGAGAGATTTGCGTATTGTAGGTCTCTAGGGCTGTTGATTGCGACTTGGCATTGTTCAATTGCGCGGCAACGAACGTATTGAACTGACGCTCAATATCTGCAACGCGGACACCGGCATTGTTCCGGCTTTCATTGAGTACCGTAATCTCCCGATTGTAGCCAGGAGTATAGACGTTACTAATGTTGTTGCTCGTTGTATTGAGGGCATTCTGCGCCGCATTGAGGCCGCTTAAGCCGATCGAAAACATGCTCATGGTTCAATTCCTTAGGCCGATTTTCTATTTATCGGCAGTGCGCAGAAAAACTTGAATAGTTGCCTAGCGAGAATCCGCCAACAGGCTACCCGCAGAACTCAGCGGCCCTATCGTATTCATTACCGATACCAGCTTATCGGCATAGCGCGGGTCGGTGGCATAGCCGCCACGCTGTAACTCACGCGCTGCTTGCTCTGCGTTAGACGCCTGCACAACACCGGCGTAACGCGGATTGTTACCGATCAGACTGGCATAATCGGTAAAGGCATGCTCAAAGGAGTCATACACACGGAACGTATCAACGATTTGAGTACGACGGCCATTTACATACTCGTGGGTCACGATATCGGTGGTTTTACCTTGCCACTGGCTACCCGCTTTAATACCAAACACGTTATAGCTATTGTGGCCTTGCTGGGTCGCTATCTCATGCTGACCCCAGCCCGTCTCTAGGGCTGCCTGAGCCAAAATGAGCTCAGCAGGTACGCCAGTTGCAGCACTAGCCGCCTGAGCAGGCGTGGCCAGCGTTTGCATGAAACGCTCGACGTGGTCGTGTGAAGAAGCCGCCGGACGCGGGGCTTCTACCAGCGTGGCGGGTGCGCTGCTCGCTTCCCGTTGGCGAATAGCGTCTAGCTCGTTATAAAACTGGCCACTGCCTGTGGTATTAGACACCTGTCCACTATCAGGCTGTAACGGACTATCCAGAACGCGTGGTGTCCCACGAGGAATACCCGCAATTAACGTCTGAAGCTCTTGGTCAGGGTTGGCGACTTGCCCGACCACCCCCTGGCGCTGAAGCTGTTCCACTAGCGCATCGGCTAAACCAATCCCACGAGAAGCCATGACTTGCGACCACTGCTGGTCCAACATGGATTGATAAAATGTCGTATCTCGGCTCTCCAACAGCCCTGAGGTAGGCGTAGCATCCCGCATGCTCTTTACCATCATTTGGATAAAGAGCGCTTCAAACTGCTGAGCCGCGCCTTGAACACCCGCTTCAGGATCAACGCGCGCATTATGCTGCAGCCGCTGGAAGCCGTTCATATCCAGCGCGAACTGGCTGGTCATATCGCCCATGCTCATCAGATGATCTCCAGCTCAGCACGCAGAGAGCCTGATGCTCTCAACGCTTCTAGAATCGACATTAAATCCTGAGGTGTCGCACCTAATGCATTCAGTGCATTCACCACGTCTGCCAAGTCGGCTCCTTCAACAATTTGCAGGTAGGCTTCCTGCTGCTCAATATTGATATCCGCATCAGGCACTACAACGGTTTCACCCTCCCCGAGTGGGTTAGGCTGGCTAACACCAAATTGAGTATCAATCATAATCGACAGATTACCGTGGGCTACTGCAGCTCTACGCAGGGTAACCGCGCTGTTCATAACCACAGAGCCTGTACGTGCATTGAGCACTACTTTGGCGGGTGCCTCAGTTGGTGTTAGCTGAACATTCTCAACCCGAGCCATAAAATTAACCCGAGCGTTGGCGTCCATTGGGCCATCGAGGGCAATGACTCGGCCATTGCGTGCATAGGCAACAGACTGACCGAACTCATTGTTAATTGCCGTTACCATGCGCTGAACGGTGCCAAAATCAGCGTCGTTCAGCTGCAACTCTAGCACCCCACCGTTGCCACCAAGATTGAGCGGCACTTCACGCTCAACAAGAGCCCCGTTCGGAATGCGACCAGAGGCCTGCTGGTTAATCTGTACGCTACTACCACCCGCCTGCGCACCGGCGCCGCCCACTAACATATTGCCCTGGGCAATCGCATAGGTATCGCCATCGGCACCTTTCAGTGGCGTCATCAATAGTGTGCCACCACGCAGGCTACTGGCGTTGGCAATCGAAGAAACAACGATGTCGAGACGCTGCCCTGGACGGGAGAATGGCGGCAGATCTGCAGTCACCATCACAGCAGCGACGTTGCGCAGCTGAAGGTTTGTTCCAGGCGGAACGGTCACGCCTAACTGCGACAGCATGTTGGTTAAACTTTGGCTGGTGAACGGCGCTTGGGTGGTTTGGTCACCGCTGCCATCCAGCCCTACCACTAAGCCATACCCAACAAGTTGGTTATCGCGCACACCGGCAAAACTTGCCAGTTCGCGAACCCTCTCGGCGTGTGCAGGTAGTATGGCAAAACAGAGAGCGATCAGCATTGCGAAGCGTGCTGCCGTTTTAATCCGTTGGAACGCTTTCCACTGCATAGCTATTTCACCAGGTCTCTGTTGTTTAGCGTGTTAACGCGCCTAAAACGGCGATACATTTAGGAAGAAGCGCTGCAGCCAACCCATATGCTGCGCTTCATTAATATAGCCATCGCCAACATACTCAATCCGCGCATCAGCCACCTGGGTGGAGGGCACGGTATTTTGAGCCGTGATGGTGCGAGGGTTTACTACGCCTGAAAAGCGAATAAACTCAGTTCCCTGATTAATAGCAATCTGCTTTTCACCCCGCACACGGAGGTTGCCATTATTCATGACCTCCAGCACCGAGACCGTAATCGTGCCTGTAAACGTATTGTTCGCTTGGGAGCCACCGCCTCCCGTAAAGTCATTGGCCGCCTCAATATCAAAGCCATACTCCGCCAGGGTATCTAGCACGTCGGGCAACTGAGTTAGCTCCAGACTTGCACTACCAGCACGGTTCGCATTGGACTGAGAGTTCTTACTAGCGCTGACTTCTTCATCCAGCACAATGGTCAGAATATCTCCTATCGTGCGCGGCCGACGATCTTCAAAAAGCGGCTGATAGCCGCGACGCGCCTGATAAATAGAGCCATTAGGAACAGGTGGCGGACGGTCGATGATAGTGATTTGCTCTTGTTCGCCGACGACAGAGGCACGCGGGATTTGCGCGCACCCTGCAGTAACCAAAACGACCAGCGCTAGGCTAGCGAGTATGCAGCGGCGTAACACAACGTTTAATTCCAACATAACGCGACCCGTTAAGATGCCCTGATGATCAATGACATTAGAGCTGACTCAGCCGCGCTAGCATTTCGTCACTGGTGGATACAGCCTTGCTATTAATTTCGTAAGCGCGCTGTGTTTGGATCATATTTACCATCTCTTCCACAACATTCACGTTTGAGGTCTCTACATAGCCTTGGAAGAGCCGCCCAGCACCGTTATTACCAGGCGCATTTTGGTTAGGGGCTCCGGAAGCACCAGTTTCAAGATAGAGGTTACCGCCCACACTTTCTAAACCGGCCGGATTAATAAAGGACGCCACGTTAATTTGGCCAATTTCAGCATCCTGGGCAATGCCGGGTTGGCGCACACTTACGGTACCATCTTCACCAATAGTCACGGAGAGCGCATTGGCAGGCACAAAGATAGCTGGCTCCAGCGGGTAGCCATTCGCCGTGACCATCTGGCCATTTTCATTGAGCTGAAAACTGCCATCGCGGGTATAGCCAAGTGTCCCGTCTGGCATCAACACTTGGAAAAACCCCTCACCATCAATCGCTAGATCACGGGAATTACCTGTCTCTTCCAAGCTGCCCTGCGTATGCAAACGCTCGGTGGCAACGGCGCGTACACCCGTACCAATCTGCATACCTGACGGTAGGCGGTCCTGAATATTGTTCTGGGCCCCAGGCTGGCGCATATTTTGGTAGAGCAGGTCTTCGAATACCGGGCGCGAACGTTTAAAGCCATTGGTGCTGACGTTCGCCAAGTTGTTCGAAATAACATCTAGTTTGGTTTGCTGAGACTCTAGCCCGGTCTTGGCAGTCCACAAAGACTTAATCATACGTATATTCCTTTGGCTGAGTGGCTGCGATTAGCCCTGAATAGATAAAATACTGTTAGCTCGCTGAGCATTTTCATCCGCCGTACTTAGCATCTTCATCTGCATATCGTAGCGGCGCGCCACGTCAATCATGGAGACCATGGCATCCACGGCGCTGACGTTACTGCCCTCTAGAGCGCCACTTACCAGACGCGCCTCTTCATCAGCCTGAAGTACGCCTGGCGCACCATCATCGCCAGGAGGCGCCCTGAACAAACCATCCTCACCACGCTCCAGGGCCTGTTCATCCGGTGTAACGAGTTTGATGCGGCCAACGTCCACCATTGCCTCAGGGCCCTCTCCTTGAGGAATGGCACTAATCGTGCCATCTGCCCCAAATGAGATTTGCGCGCCCTGTGGAACAGCAATCGGCCCAGCGTCCCCCATCACAGGGCGGCCCACGCTAAGTAGCACACCGTCGCTATCGAGCTGCAGATCACCGCGACGGGTATAGGTCTCTGTGCCATCTTCTGCTAATACCGCCATCCAGGCGTTTCCCTGCATGGCCACATCTAACATACGCCCAGTACGCTCGATGGGGCCTTGTGAGAAATCCGTCCCCGGAGTGGTTGTCACCGCCGATACCCTTGTTGGCAGGATACCTGCGCCCTCGATGGGTACCGAGCGCGCAGCCTGCAACTGAGCACGAAAACCAGCGGTGGAGACATTCGATAGATTATTGTTCACTACCGACTGCTGGTCCATCGTGTGTTTAGCGCCACTCATGGCGGTGTATAGCATGCGATCCAAGACGCTTACTCCTTAATTGAATTATCGATCATTAAAGATTAATAATCGTCTGCAAGAGCTCGTCTTGAGTACTGATAGAGGTTGAGTTCGCCTGATAAGCACGCTGGGCCACGATGGTATCTACCAGCTGCTTAGCCAAATCGACGTTCGAGTTTTCTAAAACGCCAGACTCGATGGTACCGAATACTCCTGTACCTGCTGTTCCAATAATGCCAATACCCGAAGCATTAGTTTCACGCCATGCGTTGTCGCCTATAGACTGGAGGCCCTCTTCGTTAGCAAAGTTGGCCAATACAATTTGTCCTGCGTCACGGCGCTCTTCGTTGGTATAGATACGAATAACACGACCTTCACGGGTCACTTCCAGGCCAGAGAGGCTGCCAGAAGAATAGCCATCTTGCGTCAGCGTATTTTGCACCGAGCTATTATTAAATTGCGTTGTACCTTTTAAATCTAGATTAAAATTAACGGCGTTAGCTCCACCATCTGGTGTAAACGTAACGCCTGCCAAAGCTGCACCGGGGAGAGGGGCAAACGTAGTAGTAGTAGTAGTAGTAGGAACAGTAGCTGGAGGAACTGCAGGAACTGTTGTAGCGTTAACGGTCACGTCCACAATCGCTGTGATTTCATTATCTGCATTACGCGGCAGTTGTCCATTGGCATCAAAGCGAATACCAAAAGAATTGGTGCCGTAATCAGTCACAGGGCCTTGATTATCACCAGCAGTAGTGCCATCAGCACGTGTAAAACCTGCCACTGCACCATTCACAGCTACCTGCGAAACCCACTGGTTGTCATCAATTTTTAAAAAGTACGTTGACACATTGTGATTATTACCTAAAGAATCAAAAACTGTATAACTATTTGAATAATGGTAGTTGATGTCCATTTCATCGCCATTACCACCCACTATAGTCGCCGACTGAATAGGTGTATTCCCCTCTGGCTGACCAACCACAACACTCGCGTCTAAATTATAGATGGCCGCTACATTTTCTGTTGCCTCGGCCGGTATATCATTAGATGGAATGCGTAGCGCCTGCGGCGCCCCACCAGCAACTACTTCAGAAAACGGGTCATTTTCATCAGACAGCCCGTAGCCTGTTAAGCGCTGCCCTGCCGCATTGACTATAAACCCCTGATTATCCTGACTGAATTGGCCATTTCGGGTATACGCGGCTTCTCCACTGGCTTGCTCAACGCGGTAAAAACCGTCGCCCGCCACCGCCAGATCCAAGGTCCGTCCACTGGTCTCCAAGTCACCGGCGGTAAAGTCCTGACGCACATCTGAGATTTTGACACCTAGGCCGACTTGGCTATTCGCACCTGCGAACACATCGGCAAAAATAGCGCCGGAGCTCTTAAAGCCTACGGTTTGCGAGTTAGCAATATTATTACCGAGAATTTTCAGGTTTTCAGACTGGGCATTCAGACCACTTAATGCTTGAGAAAAGCTCATTTTTTTCTCCTAGAAACAGGTTATGTTAGAGATCAAAGAATTTGTTTCACGTCATTCAGGCTGATTTGCCCGTAAATGGCCCCAAGGTCCAGCCGAACACCGCCATTGACATCGTTGGGTGTCACGCTATTAACAATGGCGTAGTTAAGGGCAGTAGACTCAATCACTTCGCCTTCGGCATCCGTTGCTTCTAGCTGCACTGTATAGCGATTACTGGCGACAACGTCACCCTGATCATTTTTTCCATCCCACTGGAAAGACTGCACGCCCTCTTCAACAGACCCCAAGTCGTAGCGACGGATTACCTGGCCGCCTTGACCCAAAATCGTTGCCTGCACATTTGCTGCTGGTTGTGCTAGCTCAATGCCAAAGGGTGTCGAGTAAGGCTGGCCTTCACTATCCTGCTCCAACATGATTTGTCGTCCAGGTACCATTACACCCTGACCAATTAGCCCGCTCGCTTGCAATGCCTGATTGGCGTTCATTTGGCTGGTAATGCTTTCCAACGTCGAGTTGAGCTGCTCAATGCCACTGACGGTGTTGATTTGAGCGATTTGTGACGTCATCTCCGCGTTTTCCATCGGCTTCAGGGGGTCTTGGTTCTGAAGCTGGGTAATAAGCAGCGTCATAAAACTATTACGTAGCTCTTCTGACTGGCTCTGCTGTAGTTGAACGCCACCACCATTAATATTGGACAACGTTGCTGGGTTAATTGTGCTCATCGTTAGCCCTCACCGAGCGATAGAGTCTGAACCATCATCTGCTTGGTTGTGTTGAAAACCTCTACATTGGCCTGATAGGAGCGCGATGCCGAAATCATATTGACCATTTCATGGACCGGCTCAACATTCGGCTTAGCAACGTAGCCATCTTCATCAGCCGCTGGGTGATTCGGCATATACTCCATACGCAGCGGTGAATCGTTTTCCACAACCTCAGTAACCCGGACGCCGCCAACACCGTAGCGGTTAGACTGTGCCTGGGTTTCAAACATCACCTGCTTTGCGCGGTAGGTTTCACCATCTGGCCCTGCCACGCTATCGGCATTGGCCATGTTGCTTGCCGTTACATTCATACGCTGCGCTTGGGCGCTCATCGCAGAACCGGCAATATCAAACGCTGAAAACATCGACATCGCTTATTTTTCTCCTATTACTAGGTTATTCAGGTTGCATCGCATTTTTCAGGCCCTGAATACGACGGTTCATAATGGTGAGCGCCGCCTGGTAGCGCACAGCGTTATCCGCGAACTGGGTTCGCTCACGGTCCATGTCAACGGTGTTACCATCCAGACTCGGCTGATCCGGAACACGATAGAGCAGCTCGGTGCTTCCAGCACCACGCCATGCGGGGCCTTCTCCTGCCAAGTGCTGTTCGGAGGTGCGCGCTAACGCCAAGCCGCCATTTGGCTGCTGTTGAGACTGTCCGCCTTCAACGGCTTTTTTCAGTTCACTAGCAAAGTCAATGTCGCGCGCCTTATAGTTGGGCGTATCCGCATTGGCAATGTTAGCGGCTAGCACTTGGTGACGTGCTTGGCGCAGGCCCAGCGCCTGCTGGTGGAAGTTAAAGGCAGATTCAAGCTGATCAATCATGCCGACCCTCGCTCGCTGAGAGGCAGAAATAAACCGGAAATTGTTGATGATGAATAATATGCTCCTCTCTTTCACCTTAAAGCATGGAACAGCTACCGTTTACACCAGCATTTCCCATGATGCGTAGGATACTTTTGCATTACACTCCCATGCTGATGTTTACCATCTGATTTTCTATACTGGGCGACTTTACCCATGCGCTATTTGCTGCACGTTGTTGCACGCTACTCAGCAGTTAAGTCATTGTTGTTACTGCTATGTGTTGGCCTATCCCAACCCTCCTGGGCAGAAACAAGCGATCAGTCACTTGTTGAAAGCGTCCAGCAATTTCTCTATCAAGAAGCACAGGCCCTGGGACAAGAGGCAGTCATCAATATCGCACCGCCATCCCCCCATTTACCCACCTGCATACAGCCAACGCCCTTTCTGACTAACCCTAACCAAGCTCCTATTGGGCGTGTTTCTGTAGGCGTTAGGTGTGGAGCTGATGGGCGTCAAGTACGCTACCTGCAGGCAGAAGTAGATGTCATTGGCAGCTACGTTGTGGCAAGCCAAGATATTGATAGAGGCACGTTGATTACCGCCGCTATGCTCGACCAGCGAGAAGGCAACCTTAGCGATTTATCTAGCCAAACGCTGACCGACCAGGCCGATATTGTCGGCAAAGTAGCTCAGCGGCCTATCCGTAGTGGCAGCACGTTTCAGGCGCATTTCCTGCATGCACCTAGCCTCGTGGAACGCGGGCAGCGCGTAACAGTCATAGCAGAAGGAGCTGGCTTTCGTGTCTCTCGAGAGGGGGAGGCGCTTGCTGATGGGGCACAAGGAGAAACCATTCGTGTGCGTTTTGGTTCTCGTGAAATAATGACGGCGCGGGTGATCGGCCAAGGCACATTAATGGTGGATTTTTAGCCTAAGACCTAAAGTGTTTAGCATCTAGGCCGATAGATAGTAATACAGCGCGCGGCGCCCCAACGTTGACGATGAGGCCAACAACGTGAAAATTGATAACCTTAATCCGCTGCTTCGCAATACTCCAGCGCAGCAGCGTGATGACGCACAGAAGGTAAGTGAAGCAAAGCAGCCTGAAACGGGTAATACTACCCGTGAAGCGACTCAGCTCAGCCAATCTAGCATCGATAGCAGCCAGGATATCGATATGGCTAAGGTACAGGAAATTCGTGATGCTATTCGTGAGGGACGGCTCGAAGTGCGTGCCGACCGTATTGCGGATGGTCTAATTGCCAACTTGAAAGATCAGTAAATCTACCTATGAGCCTTTCACGCCTACTCTCCAGTCAGTTGCAACGCCTCGAGGATTTGATTGCCTTACTCTCCAGCGAACAAGAGCAGTTGACCAAAGGCAGTATTGATGGCGATATATTGACTGATATCGCGGGTAAGAAACAGGCGCTTCTAGAAGAACTAGAACGCATGGAGGTATTACGTCGCGGTGTACAGGCAAAGCTTGGCTATCCAGAAGGTGCTCCTGGCGCGAAGCTGGCGGCCACAGATGCTGACTGCCTAGCAACCTGGGAAAGCTTGCTAGAAAAAAGCGAGCGGGTTTCACGAATGAATGCATTAACCGGGCAAATGCTCTCATTGCGTATGAAGCATAACCAGGAGATGCTGGACTACATTCGCCAAATTGCAGAAAAAACGCTCTACAAGCCCAACGGGCGCAATAGTGCTCAGCCGGGCCGCATTAATGCCTCTGCTTAACAAGCAACCATAGACAAATACTATACAAAGCGCTTCAATGGGAACAATATCGTTCACCATCGGAGTTTGTTATGCTGCCTCATCTTCCAGAAGGTTTCACCGCCGTTGTGGCAGGTGCAAATGGCGGTATAGGAAGCGCCATACTGCAAAGCCTGCTTTCATCTCCGCAAACAGGGCATGTGATTGCGGTTAGCCGCTTCCCCCTCGTTTTTGAACATCCCAAGCTTGACTCAATCACTGCGGATATCACCACCACCACAGGCCGACAAGCACTCTGTGAAAGGGTAAACGGCCGACCTGTCCACCTACTCTTCAACGCGATCGGGCTGCTTCACGATGCCTCCCACAGCATACAGCCAGAGAAGCGCCTGGAGCAGCTGGATGAAGTATCATTTGCCCAGGTGATGTATATTAATGCGGCAATCCCAGCCCTGCTACTCGCTGCTCTAAAGCCTTCTCTACAGGGCAAGCACGCTACCATTATTGCCAGCCTTTCTGCTCGTGTAGGATCTATCACTGACAATGGGTATGGTGGCTGGTATAGCTATCGTGCTAGTAAAGCCGCGCATAATATGCTGTTGAGAACCGCCGCTATTGAGCTTAAGAGGCTTAATAAACAGTCGATTGTTCTCTGCCTCCATCCCGGCACTACGGACACTCCTCTCTCAAAGCCTTTTCAAGCCCGTGTCCCTACCGAAAAGCTATTTAGCGCAGAGTTCGTGGCGAAACAGTTAATTGACGTCATGGCCAAGCGCTCGCCCGAAGAGACCGGCAGCTTCTGGGACTGGGCAGGTGAACCTATTGACTGGTAAAAGCAGAGCAAAAAAGCCCCGAACATGCTGTGTTCGGGGCTTTTCTTCGGCGCAACAAAAAACCCAGCCTACTGGCTGGGTTCTTTGCGGTATAAGTGCCTGACGATGACCTACTCTCGCATGGGGAGACCCCACACTACCATCGGCG
>NZ_JAMZBE010000010.1:0-45444 GCF_024158645.1 Halomonas sp. 707B3 | reverse complement strand
ATGGCACTGTCTGGGTGAATGGCGATAATGGCTATATTGCCATGCAGGTCAGTGGGTTAGAAGTGCTTCCGGGGGCCGGTCTCACGGATTCAGGATCAAAAAATGGATGCGGCGGTCACTTCGCAGATTGTGCATTAGAAGCGTCTGAACGTTTCAGCAGATACGAGTGAATATCTGCCTGAATCTGCTCGCGTGTCATATCGAGAATTTGATATTCACGATTGAGCTTAAATAGTTTTTTGGCCCACTCTGCAGCTACAGCCTCAAGATCCCCCCTGTGGCGACTGATCACCTTGGGGTCGTTGTACAGCATATTTTTAACCATGGCCGCTAACAAGACGTGATGCTCTTGCTCTGAGGCAGGCCTGATACGTTGATTAGCGCCTTTGCTTGCCCGCTGGAAGTAATGCTTACCTTCTAGGTTGCTCAAGATATCAAGCGCTGTGAGATGCCGTTGAGCCTCTAACAGGCGCGACTGCATGAGCTGGAAGGAGCGCTGCAAGTCACTGTTAAATCCTCCTACCCCTGCCGCAGTCATCGGTGACAATCCTCTTCGGTATTCGTGCTGGACAGAGACTGCCTGACGAAGCGCCTGATCGGCATGATGGGCACGCTGCTGCTGAAGAGCCACTTTTCCCTGCCGCAAAGCGATAGGCTCCTTCGCTTCGTCGGGCCGATAGTGACCAAGCTCCATATCAGAGTACAGCTCGTTGAGGCGAGCATCACGCTCCTGAACATCTGACACACCAAGATGCTCGAACGCCTGCTCGACAATTTGCCAAGCATGCCCAGTTAACTCTCGGCCTGCCCAGCCCATGGCAACTGATGGCTGTGAATGCTCCCGCCGCTTCTGCTCATGGGATGGCTGTTCGTGTGAATGGCTCAAACCTATTCCTCGCGCTCTCAATTAGCTGAATGACTATAGCAAGGCCTTGATAGCTCAGTCAGCTCTTCTTAAACAGCACAAGCTAGCCATTGCTAACTCTCCCTCCATCATCACTCCTAGTCGACCTCTCTAGAAGTCCTCATTAGCTATTAACGTTCATGTCTGGTTCTGCCATGCACAGGCGCCACTTGCATCAACTCACCCGGCAAAAAACCTCATTCATAAAAAAAATAAAAAATCAAACAGGCTGCTTCAACAAGGCGCGCTTCTAAGCAACGCCATAGAGCAAATCATCTCAAAAAAGGGACTATTTGATCATTGAGCTAGCAACAAAAAAGGAAGCATCAAATGGCCTCTTCGTTACTGAAGCCCGAGCAAGTCGCAGAGCGACTGGGCATGAGCCTGAGCTGGGTCTACGGCAACAAGCATCAAATAGGTTACGTCCAAATGGGTAGTGCTGTCCGCTTTGAAGAGTGCGCTGTACAGGGATATGCTGAGAGCTGCAAGCGCGGCCCTCACAACGAGGAACGCAAATGGGAATCACAACCAGATACAGAAAAAACCGCGACAAATGGATTGTTACGGAAACGCACAACGGTCAGCGACATCAACGAACGTTTGCAGGCAACAAGGAGGGTGAAAAGCAAGCACGTGAGTACGCAACGGCGAGAGAAGCAGCGATAAACGACGCAAAGTTCAACGGCGAAATCATGGGGCGTCAGCCACGTCGAACTTTTTTGGAAGGCGTCGAGCGCTGGATAGATGAGTATGACGTAATAAGCCAGGTA
Source organism: Halomonas sp. 707B3 (assembly GCF_024158645.1). Classification (NCBI taxonomy): domain Bacteria; kingdom Pseudomonadati; phylum Pseudomonadota; class Gammaproteobacteria; order Oceanospirillales; family Halomonadaceae; genus Halomonas; species Halomonas sp. 707B3. The sequence goes on along the minus strand of NZ_JAMZBE010000010.1, from coordinate 43,770 downwards.
AAGGCGATTCGGCCAGTGGTGGCTTACATGGGGCCGGACGTGATGCTAGGTATTGAAGCGGTAGATAAGGCCCGGCACATGGCGCGGGACCTGCGCAAGCAGGGTCGTAGCCAGAGCACGATCAATAACCACGTTCAGGTGGTTAAGCGCGTACTGAACCTTGCTTACCGAGAGTGGGAGTGGATAAACCAGCCGCTGGGAGACAAGCTCAAAAAGCCAAACCCGAAGAACGAGCGGCATGTTTATCTGACAGAGGGAGATCTACGCAGACTGATACAAGCGATACCCGACAGCCGTGGCGATGACAAGAAAGTTATCGCCCTGGCAGCCGTGACAGGGCTGCGACAGGGCGAGCTGTTATCGCTAGAACCATCGAACGTGCATAGGGGTCGTATCGTGCTGCGACCAGATCAAACGAAAAACGGAAAGGTACGTGTCGTACCAGTACCCGCTGACGCACAATCGTGGCTGCATAACCTGCCGTTTGCAAGCAAAAAGCACACGATCAGGTTCACGTTTGAAGCGGCTAGAAAAGCAATTCAACGGGACGACCTGCGGTTTCACGACCTGCGTCACAGCTACGCCAGCTTGCTAGCCCAAGCGGGCGAAAGCATGACCAGGGTGAGGGATCTGCTGGGGCATTCCAGCCTGCTGGTTACGAGTCGATACAGCCATATGTTCGATTCTGGACTGGATGATATTGGGAAACGCCTGCCGCAGCTCAGCGACGCCTTCTGCGACCAAAATGCGACCATGCACTGATCAAAGGCCGTTAAGAGCCAAATTTCAGGCAAAAAAAAGGGGCCTAAGCCCCTGATTCTAAAGATGGTGCCGGTGGCCAGACTCGAACTGGCACACCCGTAAAGGCGGCGGATTTTGAATCCGCTGCGTCTACCAATTCCGCCACACCGGCAATGGATGCGCATTATACGGAGATAACCCCCCAGGTCAATCTCATCGACTGACTTTATCCACCTAAAGCGCTATCCTAGGCGGCTTGTTTGACCACTGAAAAGAGCTTCTTCACATGCAGCGTGCGGACTTCCATTTCGAGCTACCCGATGAGCTAATTGCCCGCTATCCGTCCGAGCAGCGCAGTGATTGCCGTTTACTGTGTGTGGATGGTCAAAGCGGCGCGCTGGCTCATCGCCGCTTTCCTGACCTGCTGGACCTACTTGAGCCGGGCGACCTGTTGGTGTTTAACGATACCCGCGTGATTCCCGCCCGCCTGCATGGCCATAAGGCCAGCGGCGGCAAGGTGGAAATGCTGCTGGAGCGCCCGCTGGATAGCCACCGAGGGCTGGCGCATATCCGCTCAAGCAAATCGCCCAAGCCGGGCACCGAGCTGATTTTCGAGGGCGATATCCACGCCGTGGTCGAAGGCCGCCGTGATGCACTGTTCGAGCTGCACTTTTTAGGCGATACGCCAATGATCGCGCTGCTGGAAAAGCACGGCCATATGCCGCTGCCGCCCTATATCACCCGGGAAGACGAGTTGAGCGACCGCGAGCGCTATCAAACCGTCTATGCCCGCCGCGATGGTGCCGTTGCGGCACCTACCGCTGGCCTTCACTTCGATCAACCGCTGCTGGATGCCCTGGCCGAAAAAGGCATCAACAGTGCCTTTGTGACACTTCATGTTGGCGCGGGTACTTTTCAGCCAGTGCGAGTGGACAACATCCTTGAGCACCATATGCACAGCGAATGGATTGAGGTGAGCGAAGCTACCTGCCAACAGGTTCGCGACACCCAGGCCGCTGGCAAACGAGTGATTGCCGTGGGTACCACCAGCGTCCGTTGCCTGGAGAGCGCCTGCATGAAGAGCAGCGACGGCAAGATTGCCCCATTCAGCGGCGACACGGATATTTTCATCTACCCAGGCTACGAGTGGCGCTGCGTGGATGCCCTGATTACCAACTTCCACCTGCCCGAATCTACTCTGCTGATGCTGGTGTCAGCGTTCGCAGGCTATGAACACATGATGCAGGCTTACCGTACGGCGGTAGAAGAGCGTTACGCCTTTTTTAGTTATGGCGACGCCATGCTGCTTACCCGCTAATTAACGAGTTATTGTGATGCGAAACGAATGCTTTATGCGCTTTGAGCGCCTAGCCGAAGACGGCCGCGCGCGCCGAGGCCGCCTGCACTTTCCCCGCGGCACGGTGGAAACCCCTGCCTTTATGCCCGTAGGCACCTACGGCACGGTAAAAGGCATGACGCCTGAGTCGGTCAAAGAGATTGGCGCAGAGATCATCCTGGGTAATACGTTCCACCTTTGGCTGCGCCCCGGCACAGATGTCATTGAAGCCCACGGCGACCTGCACGACTTCGCCCAGTGGGATAAACCAATCCTCACCGACTCCGGCGGTTTTCAGGTGTTCTCGCTGGGTGAAATGCGCAAAATCACCGAGCAGGGCGTGCATTTCCGCTCGCCGGTGGATGGCAGCAAAGTGTTCATGGGGCCGGAAGAGTCCATGGCGGTTCAGCGCTCGCTGGGCTCTGACGTGGTGATGATCTTTGACGAGTGCACCCCCTACCCGGCCACCTTTGAGGAGGCCGAAAAATCCATGGAGCTGTCGCTGCGCTGGGCCAAGCGCTCCCGCGATGCCCACGGCGATTCGCCTTCCGCACTGTTCGGCATTATCCAGGGCGGCATGCACCCTGAGCTGCGTGAGCGCTCGCTGAAAGGGCTTATGGACATTGGCTTCGACGGCTTGGCCATTGGCGGGCTCTCGGTGGGCGAACCTAAAGAGGAGATGATCAAAGTCCTGGATTATCTGCCTACCTGGATGCCGGACGACACCCCGCGTTACCTAATGGGTGTGGGCAAGCCGGAAGACCTCGTTGAGGGCGTTCGCCGCGGTGTGGATATGTTTGACTGCGTGATGCCCACGCGCAATGCCCGCAACGGCCACCTGTTCACGTCAGATGGCACCGTTAAGATCCGCAACGCCAAGCACCGCTTTGACACGCGCCCGCTGGATGAAGAGTGCGATTGCCATACCTGCCAGAATTTCTCTCGTGGCTATCTGCACCACCTTGATCGCTGTAATGAAATGCTGGGTTCCATGCTCAATACCATCCATAACTTGCGCTACTACCAGCGTGTGATGGCTGATTTGCGCGCGGCAATCGAAGCGGGTACATTGACGACCTTTGTGGAAAGCTTCTACGCAAGGCGCGGCCTCCCGGTGCCTCCCCTTGCAGAATCTGACACCTAAACAATAAAAGCCACTGGCTGAGGCGAGTGGCTTAATCCGTTCACCCATTGAGTGTTCTAACCCAGGAGTTCCCTGCAATGCTGGATTTCTTCATCTCACCAGCCCATGCCCAAGAAGCCGCTGCTGGCGGTGGCATCGCGCAAATCGTTATGCTGGTCGGTTTCGTACTGATTTTCTACTTCCTGCTGTGGCGTCCGCAAGCTAAGCGTGCCAAGCAGCACAAACAGCTGGTGTCTGGTCTCGCCAAAGGCGATGAAGTCGTGATCGGTGGTGGCCTGGTTGGCCGCGTATCCAAAGTCAGCGATGAGTTCCTGACCCTGGAAGTCTCTGAAGGTACCGAAGTGAACGTGCAGAAGAACGCCGTTGCTGCCGTACTGCCTAAAGGCACCATTAAGTCCATCTAACGCTTGCACTCCCCCCTGCCGACCCAGTGCCAGCCACCCCGGCAGGGGTGACATGGTAGCGTCGATGGTGAACGTTGCTGTGCCCAGCCTGTCTGTGCACAGCGATTCCGTTTGTAATTGAAGGCAGGGCTTGCATGCTCAACCGTTACCCCCTGTGGAAGTATCTGCTGATACTGGTCGTCCTGGTGGCTGGCCTTATCTACTCGCTTCCCAATCTATTCCCCGCAGATCCCGCTATTCAGGTTAGCGATGCCCAAGGCAACGCCCTGGATGAACGGCAAATTACCCGCGTTGAAGAAGCGCTCAGCGAGCGCGATATCGCCGTCAAAGCCGTTGAAGAGAACAATGGTCAATGGCTGATTCGTCTGCAAAGCGACGATGACCAGCTCGACGCGCGGGATATTGCCGCCGAGGTGCTTGGCCCCAACGCGACCGTGGCGCTCAACCTTGCCGATGCGACACCTGGCTGGCTGCAAGCTTTTTCTGCTTCCCCGATGACGCTGGGCCTCGATTTACGCGGCGGCGTTCACTTCCTACTGGAAGTGGATATGGATGCCGCGCTGACCCAGCGCCTTGAGGTGAACGCCAGCGCCATGCGCGAACTGCTGCGTGGCGAACGCATTCGCTACCGCAACACCACCATTGAAGAGCGCTCGCTCTCTATCGACTTCGCCAGCACTGAAGACCGCGATACCGCCCGCCGCTTGATCAGCCGCGACTTCCCGAACTTCGAGTACACCAGCGAAGGGGATGGCCGTGCTTCAAGCCTTGTCATGACGCTGAGCGATGTCACGGTCAACGAAATCCAGGACTACGCCATCAACCAGAACTTGACCACGCTGCGCAACCGCGTGAACGAGCTGGGCGTGGCCGAGCCCATGGTACAGCGCCAAGGGCCGAGCCAAATCGTGGTCGAGCTACCCGGCGTACAGGACACCGTGGCCGCCAAGCGGATCGTGGGCGCGACGGCCAACCTCGAGTTTCGTCTAGAAGCGCGCAACGATACGCCGGATGCCGAAACCGAACGCTTTGAGTTTCGTAACGACCCGGCCCGCTCAGCGGAGCTGATGCGGGATGTGATCATTACTGGTGACAGCGTCTCCAGCGCCAGCAACAGCTTCGACGAAAACGGTCGCCCCCAGGTCAACATCAACCTGGATGGCACCGGCGGCACGCTGATGAACCGCGCAACGCGCACCAACATTGGCCGCAACATGGCGGTGCTGTTTATCGAGCATAAGAGCGAAGACCGCATCGAAGTCGACCCGGAAACGGGCGAAGAGACCATTGTTCGCGAACCGTATACCGAGCGCGGCCTGATCAGCTTGGCGACGATTCAAAGTGCGCTGGGTAACAGCTTCCGCATCACCGGCCTTGATTCCCCCACTGAAGCCGCCGAGCTTGCCCTGCTACTGCGTTCCGGTTCGCTAGCAGCGCCGATTTACTTCGTGCAAGAGCGCACCATTGGACCAAGCCTAGGCGCTGAAAACATCGAGCGCGGCCTGCTATCGGTGCAGATCGGCCTGCTGCTAGTCGTGCTGTTTATGCTGGTGCGCTACAAGGTGTTCGGCGTTTTTGCCAACATCGCCCTGGCGCTCAACCTCACGCTGCTAGTCGCCGTGATGTCGATGCTGGGCGCCACGCTCACGCTACCCGGTATTGCCGGTATCGTGTTGACGCTGGGCATGGCGGTAGACGCCAACGTGCTTATCTTTGAGCGGATACGCGAAGAACTGCGCAACGGCATGTCGATTCAGCAAGCTATTTACGCGGGTTATGAACGGGCGTTCACCTCGATTGTGGATGCCAACATCACCACGCTGCTGGTGGCGGTGATTCTGTTCTCGATTGGCACCGGCCCGGTGAAGGGCTTTGCCGTCACGCTTTCAATCGGCATCCTGACATCGTTGTTCACTGCGCTGCTGGTGACGCGCGCCATGGTCAACCTGACCTATGGTGGCAAGCCCGTCAAAAAGCTGTGGATCTAATCTCGATGGGATCTCAACACGCGCTCAGCACAGAATTTAAGAGGTGGTAATGAAACCCCTATCACAACTGCGCATCGACTTTATGGGACGGCGCAACCTCGCGTTTGTCGTCTCGGCCGTGATGCTGATTGTCTCTATTGGCGCCGTTCTATTTCAGCAGCTCAATCTGGGCCTGGACTTTACCGGCGGCACCCTGGTGGAGGTGCGCTACGGTGCCGCGCCGTCGCTGGATGCCATTCGTCAGCTGCTGGAAAACAGCGGTTTCCAGGATGTCTCGGTACAAACCTTTGGCGCTTCAACAGAAGTATTGATTCGCCTACAGCAAGCGTTTGATGGCGACGTGGGTAACGAGGTTGTCAATCTGCTGCGTGCCAATGGCGATAGTGTCAACTTAGTGCGCGCCGAGTTCGTGGGCGCCCAGGTCGGCGACCAGTTGCGTGACCAGAGCGGCTTAGGCCTGCTCGTCGCGCTGGGCGTGGTGATGCTTTACGTAGCTTTCCGCTTCCAGTACAAGTTCGCCCTTGGTGCCCTGCTTGCCCTGCTGCACGACGTGATCATCGTCGTAGGCGTGTTCGCGCTGTTCCAGCTCGACTTCGACCTCACGGTGCTGGCGGCCATTCTGGCGGTCATCGGCTACTCGCTGAACGACACCATTGTGGTCTATGACCGTATTCGCGAGACGATCCGCACCTCGCGTATCGACGATATGCCGCAGATTTTCAACGAGGCGATTAACGCTACGTTGTCGCGCACATTAGCTACCTCAGGCACAACCGTGCTGGTACTGCTAGCGCTGCTGCTGCTCGGTGGCGATATGATCGAGAACTTCGCGATCGCCCTACTGGTGGGTATCGTGGTGGGTACGTTCTCGTCTATCTATATCTCCGGTGCCCTGTTGATTCCGCTGAAACTCTCTCGGGAAGACCTGATTCCCACCAAGAAAGAAGTGGATGAAGAGGAAGAAGAGCTGCCCTAAACGCGTTATAGCAGCCAACGAAAAGGCCCTGCCGGAATCAACCGGCAGGGCCTTTTCATATCTTCACACCTAACGCGCTCTTCTTAGAAGTGCGGCGCCAGCTGCTTAATCAGCGCTTTGTAGAGGCGCGGGCCAGCGGCCATTAGTTGGCTTTCGGCATTCACGGTCGGCTTGCCATCCGGGGTTCCCATCAGCGCGCCCGCTTCTTTTAGCAGCAGCGTACCTACCTGCATATCCTGCTCTTCTAGGCCCAGCACAAAGACGCTGTCTACACGTCCTGCGGCCAGCTCGCACATATCCAGCAGGCCGCTGCCGGTCGCTACCAGGGTTTCTACCTGCGGCGCGAGCTGCTGGGTAATGGTTAAGTAAGCAGGCAGATGGCTCGGGCGCAGCCAGGTTTCTGGCAGGCTCATCGCCATGCGTGTGGCAGGAATAGCGGTTGGTTTGCTAACCCGCATGCGCTTGTCGTTGTGCTGAGCGCCGCGGCCGCGACTGGCGATATATTCGTCATCACCAAAGGGAGAGATCACCACCGCGTGTTCGGGGCGACCTTTAACGAGACACACCACTGAGAGTGCAAAGCCCTTACCTGCTACCGCCAAGTTGGAGTAGCCGTGCAGCGGTTCAATTTTCCATACGGTATCTTCACCTTCGCCTTCACCCGCTTTGTAGGGCGTATAGCGACCGGAGAAACCATGGAGAGGATAACCACGCTGCAGCTGTTGAACGATGGTCGCCTCGGCTTTACGCGCTGTGTCTTCTAGCAAGCGGTCGAGGTTAAATTCTTCATGGGCGTTTTCGATACGTTCGCGAACGCGTAAAAAGTGTTCAACAGCGCCACGCGCAGCGCGCAGCGTAAATTGGACCATCGGATTCATGATCGGGCCTTGTCACAGTGATGTTAAAGAACGGGTCAGGCGCAATACGCCTTTTGGCGGGCAATTCTACCAGAGGCCCCTCGGGCATGCCATCGACTCATGCTAAACTGCGCGTTTTACGCACTTACACCGGGCCTACTATGCTTGAGCGCATTCGAATTGTTCTAATTGGCACCAGCCACCCAGGCAACATTGGCGGCGTGGCACGCGCCATGCATAACATGGGCTTAGCGGATTTAGCCCTGGTCGCTCCTCGCTGCGACATCATCACTCAAGACAGTATTTCTCGCGCCTCAGGTGCCGATCACCTGCTTCACCAAGCCACCGTGCACGCCACACTTGAAGAAGCCGTGGCCGATTGCACGCTGGCTGTTGGCGCCAGCGCCCGCTCGCGCACGCTGCCCTGGCCGATGATATCGCCTCGGGAACTTGCCGAGCGCCTACCCGGCGAATGCCAGCCAGAAAATGCCCGTGTGGCGCTGGTGTTTGGCCGTGAAGACAGCGGCTTAACCAACGCCGAGCTGCAGCGCTGCCATGCCCATGTGCATATTCCGACCAACGCTGATTTTAGCTCGCTCAACCTTGCCGCGGCGGTTCAAGTGGTGGCCTACGAGTGTCGCATGGCGTGGCTAAGCCAGGCAGATGCCCCAACTGCTGCCGATGATAATGACGAGCTAGCGACCCACGAAGAGCTTGAGCGCTACTTCGAGCACTTAGAGCGGGCGCTAATCGCCATCGAGTTTCACGACCCTGCCCAGCCGCGCCAGCTCATGGCACGCTTGCGACGCCTCTATTTACGGGCACGGCCTGAAAAGATGGAGATGAACATTCTGCGCGGCATTCTCTCGGCGACTGAAAAATCCGCTAAAAAGAGTGGAACCGGTAGTGTGAACCAAGAGAACGCCGACAAATCCGCATAGCACATAACGGCGTACTAATCACAAGAGGCGCCAGCAAAGCGGCAATGGCCTAAACTTGAAGTTACAACAACGCGCCCCAACATCGCCTTTTCGACTGCCGCTTTGCACTCACCATATTCCAATACTGTATTGCTGCTGCCTCCCTTAACGCCCAAGGATCACCCATGTTTCAACGCCTGCGTGAAGACATCAATAGCGTATTTGACCGCGACCCAGCGGCACGTAACTTTCTTGAGGTGCTGACCAACTATCCCGGCCTACACGCCCTGCTGCTACACCGCTGCGGCCACTGGCTGTGGAAAAAGAACTTTAAGTGGCTGGCACGGACGCTATCGACCTTCTCCCGCTGGCTCACCGGCATTGAAATCCACCCAGGTGCAACCATTGGGCGGCGCTTTTTTATCGACCATGGCATGGGCGTGGTGATTGGTGAAACCGCACAGGTGGGCGATAACGTCACGCTCTACCAAGGCGTGACGCTGGGCGGCACCAGTTGGAACAAAGGCAAACGTCACCCTACGCTGGAAGATGGTGTGATTGTTGGTGCCGGCGCCAAGATACTGGGGCCGTTTACCGTGGGCGCAGGCGCCAAAATTGGCTCTAACGCAGTGGTGACCAAAGAAGTACCGGCTGGAGCGACCGTAGTCGGCATTCCCGGCAAAATCGTCAAACGCGCCGACCCGGATGTGGAAGAGGCGCTGGATATCGACCCGGCCCGACGGGAAGCCATCTGCCAGAAGTTTGGTTTCGATGCCTATGGCGTCAGCCAAGACATGCCCGACCCGGTGGCGCGTTCGATGCAGGCCATGCTCGATCACATGCACGCCGTGGACGAGCGTATCGAGCGCATGTGCTCAACGCTTCGCAAGCTCGATGCCAACTACCGCGATGGCCAGTTACCGGCTCTGCGAGATGAGGACTTTGCCGATATTCTGGATGAAAACGATACCGGCTGCCCTGGCCTTGGTCATACTGCCCAGGAGCGCAGCAGCCCATCACCGGAAAGCAGCACCACGCGCAATAGTTGACCAAAGCACTCAGGATTTCCATAATGGCGCAACATTTGCTGCCAGCGCGCTGAAAGCTCAGCGACGAGGTACCTGCTATGCGCTTGACGACAAAAGGCCGTTACGCCGTTACGGCCATGCTGGATTTGGCGCTTAACGCCCCCAGCGGCCCTACCAGCCTGGGAGATATCTCCCAGCGACAGGAGATCTCGCTCTCTTACCTGGAGCAACTCTTCGCAAGGCTGCGCCGGGCGGGGCTAGTTAGCAGCGTGCGCGGGCCGGGTGGCGGTTACCTACTGGCCAAAGCACCCGAGGAGATCAGCGTCTCTCTGGTGATTGATGCAGTCAACGAAACCGTCGACGCGACCCGCTGCCAGGGGCTATCCGACTGCCAGCAGGGCGACACCTGTTTAACGCACCATTTATGGTGCGAGCTATCCGGGCAAATTCGCAGTTTTCTCGACGATATTACGCTGGCGCAGTTGATACAGCGCCCTGATGTGATCCGCATCGCTACCCGGCAAAAACAGCGGGTCGATGCTGGCATCCTCGCGTCTTCCCTTTGAAGGTATTTACTGCACGCTGGAATCTATGACGATGACCTCCACTCCCTCGCTGCCCATTTATCTCGATTATGCCGCCACGACGCCGGTCGATGGTCGTGTGGCTGAGGTTATGCAGCGCTACCTCACGGTAGACCAGCTGTTCGCCAACCCCGCTTCCCGCAGCCATATGCTGGGCTGGCAGGCCGAGCAGGTGGTGGAACAGGCGCGCCGCCAAGTGGCCGATATGATCGGCGCTGATCCGCGTGAAATCGTCTGGACCAGTGGCGCCACCGAAGCCAATAACCTAGCGCTGATTGGCTTTATGCGTGCTAACCGCGAACGTGGCATGCACCTTGTCACTTCCAGCATTGAGCATAAAGCGGTGGTAGACACCGCCAAGGCACTGGAGAGCGAAGGCTTCGAGATCACCTGGCTAACCCCAGGGCGCGATGGACGCATCACCCCTGAGCAACTGCGTGCCGCCATGCGCGACGACACGGCACTGGTATCGCTAATGGCGGTGAATAATGAGCTAGGCAGCATTCATGATATTGCCGCCCTAGCGGAAGTCACCCATGAGTTCGGGGCGGCGTTCCACACCGATGCCGCCCAGGCGGTGGGGCGTATTCCGCTCGACGTGGTCGCTCAGCATATTGATTTGATGTCGCTATCAGGCCACAAAGCCTACGGGCCTAAAGGGGTCGGCGCTCTGTATGTGAAACGCCACCCGGATATTCGCGTCGAGGCACTCATTCATGGTGGCGGCCACGAGCGCGGCATGCGCTCCGGCACGCTGCCTACTCATCAGATTGCCGGGATGGGTGAAGCGTTTAACGTCATGCAACAGCAGCAGGACGCGGATCAGGCCCATATTGCGGCGCTACGCGAACGCTTTCTAAGCGGCTTATCAAACCTGGAAGGCATCATCCCCAACTCCCCACTGGAGAACGCCGTTCCCAACATCTTGAACTTGGCGTTTGAAGGCGTGGATGGCGAGGCACTGCTGATGGCGCTACGGGATGTGGCCGTGTCTACCGGCTCTGCCTGCAACTCGGCAAGCGTTGACCCGTCTTATGTACTATTGGGCATTGGTACGCCCCGTCGGCTCGCGCTCTCATCGCTGCGTATTAGCTTTGGGCGCTTTACCCAAGAGGCCGATATCGACCACGCATTAACCCTACTGCGCCACGCGGTGAGCGGCTTACGTGCGACCGCACGTTAGGCGGCTGACGCTCTCCTGACGCACTGCTAACGACTTCTTAAAGGAGAACGCTCCATGGCAACACTAAACATTACGCCCGCTGCAGCTGAACAAATTCAGCGTGTGCTCGACGAGCGCGGCCAGGGTCTAGGCCTGCGGGTATCCGTTAAACCCAGCGGCTGTTCCGGCTACAGCTATGTGCTTGATTTTGCCGATGAAGCACAGGATGACGATGTGCGTTTCGAAGATCACGGCGCAAGCGTCTACGTGGCTCCTGATGCCGTCGAGATGCTAGACGGCAGCGAAGTGGATTACGTCAACGAAGGCTTGAATCGCTTTTTCCGCTTCAACAACCCCAATGTAAAAGACCAGTGCGGCTGCGGTGAAAGCTTCACAGTCTAAGCTATCCGCCGTGGCTGTTGCGCATATCACCGGTATTCATACCCCCCGGGAGGCGCTATAATCGCGGCCACTCGGCAGCCGATGCAACATACGGCCCTAGCCGACCACTTTTTCCTGCGCCGCCCCGGCTTTCCGGGGCGGCAATTTCTGCTTTATCCCTTTTAAGGAGATTTCTGCATGGCGACTGAACGTACTCTTTCCATCATCAAGCCCGATGCCGTTGCTAAAAATGCCATTGGCGACATCATTGCACGCTTTGAAAAAGCGGGCCTGAACGTCGTAGCCGCTAAAATGATGCACCTCTCTGAAGAGAAAGTGGGCGGTTTCTACGCTGAGCACAAAGAGCGTCCCTTCTTCAAAGACCTAGTTGGCTTCATGACCTCTGGCCCGGTAGTGGTACAAGTGCTGGAAGGCGAAGGCGCCATCGCTAAAAACCGTGAGCTGATGGGTGCTACCAACCCGAAAGAAGCCGCTCCGGGCACCATTCGCGCTGACTTTGCGGAAACAATCGACGCCAACGCTGTCCATGGCTCTGATTCTCCGGAAAGCGCTGAGCGCGAAATTAGCTACTTCTTCGGTAACGACGAAATCTGCCCGCGCTAAACCAAGCGCCGCCGTTTCAACCTTCGTTGCCGGCCATTTTCGCGGGGGCTTTGCCCCCGCCTCTTTCTGAACGCTGACCGCCATGACCACCACCGTAGCTCAACATACGCCTGCCCCCAACACGACTCCTGACCGCGCGACTGCCCAACAAGCGGCACCGGCACGCCAGAACCTGCTGGGGCTTTCCCGCGAGCAGATGGAAGCTTTCTTTTTGTCAATTGGCGAAAAGAAATTCCGCGCCACTCAGGTGATGAAGTGGATTCACCAGGAAGGCATCGACGACTTCACGGCGATGACCAACCTGTCGAAACCGCTGCGCGACAAGCTCTCCCAAGTCGCTGAAATTCGCGGCCCGGGCGTTGTCTACGAAGGCACTTCCAGCGACGGCACCCGTAAATGGGTGTTAGAGGTTGAGGATGGCAGCTACGTAGAAACGGTGCTGATTCCCGCTGAAAACGGTAAGCGGCGCACGCTGTGTGTCTCTTCCCAAGTGGGTTGTTCGCTGGACTGTAGCTTCTGCTCTACCGGTAAACAGGGCTTCCAGCGTAACTTAACCGCCGCCGAGATTATCGGCCAGGTGTGGGTTGCCCAACGCAGTGTTGGCCCGCGCCGTGATACCGCCAATCGCCCGGTGACCAACGTGGTCATGATGGGTATGGGCGAACCGCTGCTCAATTTCGATAACGTCGTGCCCGCCATGAAGCTGATGCTCGACGATAACGGTTATGGGCTCTCCAAGCGCCGCGTCACGCTCTCTACATCGGGTGTTGTACCGATGATTGACAAGCTGGGCGATGAGATGGATGTGAGCCTTGCTATCTCGCTGCACGCCTCCACCGATGAGCTGCGCAACGAGCTAGTACCGATCAACCGTAAGTACAATATTCGTGCGCTGCTGGATGCCTGCCACCGTTATCTGGCCAAGTGCCCTGATAACCGTCAGGTCACGATTGAGTACACGCTAATCAAAGACGTCAACGATCAGCAAGAGCACGCCGAACAGCTGGCCGCTTTGCTCAAAGAGCTGCCGTGTAAAATCAACCTGATTCCGTTTAACCCTTTCCCGAACTCAGGTTACGAGAAGCCATCGCGTAACCAAGTGATGCGCTTCCAACAGTGGCTGTACGACTTAGAGTACAACGCTACCGTGCGCATGACCCGTGGTGACGATATTGATGCCGCCTGTGGTCAGCTAGTGGGCCGCGTAAAAGACCGTACCAAGCGTAGCGCACGCTATATTCAGTCCGTTCAGCTTGACGCTGACTAATCGCTGCTGTCTTGACATCCACCTGACACAGCGCTTTGATGGACACGCTTTTGCCGGGTGCTTACAAAGCATCCACCTTGCAGCACTGGCTCAATAGTTTCGACTCAAGAGGGCGTAGATGATCGGTCACCGCAGGCGCATTACCCTTTTTAGGATGCCCATGCTGTCCGTGCTTGCTGGCAGCCTGCTGCTGGCGGGCTGTGCCACCTCTGGCCAAGGGATCAGTGACGACGCCAACCCCGGCGCGGCAGAAGCCTACACCCAGCTTGGCGTCGCCTACCTAGAGCGTGATAACCTGCCCCGCGCGTTGAATGCCCTTGATCGTGCTCTTGAACTGGACCCGCGCCACCCTGAGGCACTTCAGGCGCTCGCGCTGGTCTATCAACAGCAGGGAGAGAGCGATCTTGCCAACCGCTACTTCCAGCAGGCGTTGAATGCAGCGCCCTCGTTTACTCGCGCGCGTAACAACTACGCCGCGTTTTTGTATCAGCAGGCGCAGTTTCCACAGGCCTGCGAACAGTTAGAAATAGCATCTCAGGATGCCCAGTACGCCAATCGTGCCCAGCTATTTACCAACCTGGGGCAGTGCTATTTGGCAATAGACGAATTTGATAAAGCGCGCGAACGTTTGCAACGCGCGCAAAATATCGACCCGCGCAACCCACGCGGGTATTTAATGTTAGCCGAACTGGAAGTTTCACAGGGCAATTATGATCAGGCCTGGGCACCGCTGCAGAACTATCTGCAGTTAGCCGGCCCAGACCCAGCGGCACTGGAACTGGCGATTGATGTCGCCCTCGCCCGCGGTGACGACGCCGCGGCTGCCGACTACCAGCGCTTGCTAAACAACTGATTGCCGCCCTGATCACCACATTATTGAAGGATGCTCAGCTATGAGCGACACACAGTTACAAGATAGCGTTACTACGGCCCACAGCACAGCAACCCCCGGTGAGTTGCTTTCTCGTCAACGCGAATCGCTGGGCGTCCCGCTGACGGATGCCGCCCGAGCACTGAACCTGCGCCCTGCTGTGGTGGATGGCCTAGAGCGCGATAATTACGAAGAGATTCCTGTCGCTGCGTATCGTCGCGGCTACTTGCGCGCCTATGCCAAATATTTAGGCATGGACGAACGTGTGGTGCTTGAGGCTTACCAGGTTCGCCACGGCACCAGTGATGCCGAACGCAAGGTGGCCCCGGTTACCGTGACTAAGCCGCCATCCAAAGTAGGCGCATGGCTCTTTAAGTTAGTCACTCTGCTGGTGATTGCCGGGCTGATTGCCGTGACGGTTGCTTGGTGGCAAAGCAGAGGTGGCAGCGAGCCGCCGAGCATCGGCGCCTCACCCGCTATGGAAGAGAACGAAGCGCCCATCAGCGAACCCGAGCCAGCTCCAGAGCCTACTCCGGTGGTCACACCTGAGCCCGCCGCAACGGAGGAGTTGACTAACGATGTGGTCAGCGACGAGCCCGCCGACAGCGATATTAGCGATAGCAGTGCGCCCGCTGCTGACAACGATGAGCCAACCGCTGCCACTAGCGACGAACCCGCGGCCCCAGCGGTTGACGCCGACGCAGCGACCGATGTAGCTGAGGCGCCTGCTGAAGAGGTGACCGATGCCGCCCCCGCTGCTAACCCCAACTTGCTGGAGCTGACGTTTAACGAGCAGTCCTGGACAGAGATTTTCGATGCCAACAACCAGCGTGTGTTTGTCGGCCTACAAACCCCCGGCACCACCGCGAGCGTTGAGGGCGAGCCGCCTTTTCGTTTAACCGTCGGCAACGCCACCGGTGTAGAACTGCGCTACCAAGGTGAGGTCGTGAACCTTGCCGAGCGCGCCGGTGCTAATAACGTTGCTCGTTTTACCCTGGGAGAGTGACCCGTCTTATGCACGCCCCTTCTCCGATTAAACGCCGTCTGTCACGCCAAATTCATGTTGGCAATGTGGCCGTGGGCGGCGATGCGCCGATTTCCGTACAGAGCATGACCAACACCAATACCCTGGATGTGGACGCCACTGTCGGCCAGATCCAACAGTTGGAAAAAGCCGGGGCGGATATCGTACGCGTCTCCGTGCCGGATATGGACGCCGCTGAAGCCTTCGGCAAAATCAAGCAGCGCGTAGCCGTCCCCCTCGTTGCCGACATTCATTTCGATTACAAAATCGCCCTGCGCGTGGCCGAACTGGGGGTGGATTGCCTACGCATCAACCCCGGCAACATTGGCCGGGAAGACCGCGTGCGTGCGGTAGTGAGCGCCGCCCGCGACCACGGCATTCCAATCCGTATCGGGGTGAACGCCGGGTCGCTGGAAAAAGATCTGCAAAAGAAGTACGGCGAGCCTACGCCCGCCGCGCTGGTCGAGTCTGCCATGCGCCATATTGACCACCTGGACCGCCTCGATTTCCAGGAATATAAAGTCAGCGTAAAAGCGTCTGATGTGTTTATGGCGGTGGCCGCCTACCGCGACCTTGCCACCCGCATCGAGCAGCCGCTGCACTTGGGCATTACCGAAGCGGGCGGCCTGCGCTCGGGCACAGTGAAGTCCTCCATTGGCCTAGGCATGCTGTTGATGGACGGTATCGGCGACACCATCCGCGTCTCGCTGGCTGCCGACCCGGTGGAAGAGATC
This sequence comes from Halomonas sp. 707B3, assembly GCF_024158645.1. Lineage (NCBI taxonomy): Bacteria > Pseudomonadati > Pseudomonadota > Gammaproteobacteria > Oceanospirillales > Halomonadaceae > Halomonas > Halomonas sp. 707B3. The sequence goes on along the minus strand of NZ_JAMZBE010000010.1, from coordinate 27,729 downwards.
AAGGTCGGATTCGATATGCTCAAGAGCCTGAAGCTGCGCGCCAAGGGCATTAACTTCATCGCCTGTCCCAGCTGCTCGCGACAGAACTTTGACGTCATCAGCACCATGAACCAGCTTGAAGAGCGCCTGGAAGATGTGATGACGCCGCTGGATGTCTCGGTGATTGGCTGTGTGGTCAACGGCCCCGGCGAAGCTAAAGAGACCGATATCGGCCTAACCGGCGGCTCACCAGCCAACTTGGTCTACATCGATGGCAAACCGGCGAGTAAGCTGCGCAACGATCACCTGGTGGACGATCTGGAAAAGCTGATCCGCGATAAAGTGCGCCAAAAAGAGCAGCAGCAAGAGAATACGATTGCGCGCAGCGTTTAACGCCTACCTCGCTGGCAGAGGCGGTGTACCTCCCGCCTTCTGCGCTGCCGCCCCTAAAAGGAGTTTTCATTGAGCAAGTCCGCCGCTAAAAAGATTCAAGCCATCCGTGGTATGAACGACCTATTGCCCAGCGACAGCCCTCGCTGGCAATTTTTTGAGGGCAAAGTACGCCAATTGATGCACCGCTACGGCTTCGATGAAATTCGTACGCCGATCGTGGAACAGACGGCACTGTTTGCCCGCTCGATTGGCGAAGTCACCGATATCGTCGAGAAAGAGATGTACACCTTCGACGACCGCAACGGTGACAGCCTGACGCTGCGCCCTGAAGGCACCGCCAGCTGCGTGCGGGCGGCAATGGAACACGGCTTGCTGCATAACCAAACCCAGCGGCTTTGGTACCAAGGCCCGATGTTCCGCCACGAACGGCCTCAGAAAGGGCGTTATCGTCAGTTTCACCAAGTGGGCGTGGAAACCTACGGCTTTGATGGCCCGGACATCGATGCCGAAGTCATACTGCTCTCGGCACGGCTATGGCAAGAGCTTGGCTTGATGGAGCACGTCACCCTGGAGCTGAACTCCCTGGGTTCCGCTGAAGCGCGGGCCGCCTACCGCGACAAACTGGTGGCCTACTTTGAGCAGCACCAAGATGTTCTCGATGAAGACTCCAAACGACGCTTAACCAGCAATCCGCTGCGCATTCTGGACTCCAAAAATCCGGATATGGCCGAGATGCTCAACGCGGCCCCGCAGTTGATGGATCACCTGGACGACGAGTCCCGCGCGCATTTCGAGCAGCTCAAAGCGATGCTGGATGCCGCCGGTATTCCGTACGTGGTCAACCCGCGCTTGGTGCGCGGCCTGGACTACTACTGCCGCACCGTATTTGAGTGGACCACCACTGCTCTAGGTAGCCAAGGCACCGTATGTGCCGGTGGCCGCTACGATGGTTTGGTCGAGCAGCTCGGTGGCAAGCCCACGCCCGCGGTGGGCTTTGCCATGGGTATTGAGCGCTTAGTACTGCTGCTGGAAACTCTGAATTTGGTACCAGCGGATGCCATGGGCGGATGCGATGTCTATCTGGTGCCCATGGATGACAGCGCCACTGTTGCTGCACTCATGCTGGCAGAGCAGCTGCGCAGCGCGCTGCCATCTCTACGCTTACAGCTACACTGCGGCGGCGGAAGCTTTAAAAGCCGAATGAAAAAGGCGGATAAGAGCGCTGCACCGGTGGCGATTCTGCTGGGTGAGGACGAGCTTGCCAACCAAACCGCCACGTTGAAATTTCTCCGCGATGATCGTGAGCAGCAGCAGGTCGCCCAGGCAGCGCTGGCCGAGACGCTTCACGAGTTACTGCCAAACGTATCGTCTCATTAACGTAACTGCCCGGCTCTGCCTGGGCAGCTGAATACTCGTTAGCCGCATATGCGGCTGACTCATGGAACAGGAGGCCGCCCGTGGCGGAGCTGAGAAGCGAAGAAGAGCAGCTAGAAGTCGTCAAACGCTGGTGGAAAGAGAACGGGACCTCGCTGATTGCCGGTGCCGTTCTCGCTGCGGCGGGCGTCTTTGGTTGGAACACATGGCAGAACTACCAAGAGGGTAAGTCAGAGGCAGCTTCTGCCCGTTACCAGCAGCTCATCAACATGACCGCTGGCACCACCTTGGAAGGGGATCAGTTAAGCGCGGCACAAACGCTGATTGATGAGCTTACCGACGACTACGGCAACACCCTGTATGCCGAACTGGCACAGCTGTTGGAGGCCCGTCTCGCAGTACAGCAAGACGACCTTGCGGCGGCCAAGCAGGCACTGCAGGACGTGGCCAGCAACTCCTCACGCCGCTATGTGCAAAGCCTGGCATGGCTGCGCTTGGCACGCATTGAAGTGGCTGAAGGTAACCCGGAAGCCGCGCTAGCGCTTCTTGATCAGCCTATTTCCGATGCGCTGGCCGCTCAACAAGCCAACGTGCGAGGCGATGCTTTCCTGGCTCAGAACCAGCCAGAGCAGGCTCGCGATGCATGGCAAACCGCGCAGTCTATCGCCCAAACGCAGAACCAGCCGCTTTACGGCGTGCAGTTCAAGCTTGACGATCTCGGCGCCGAGGAGGCGACACAGTGATAACGACTAGCCTGTCAAAACCGCTTTTTTCTAAACATCTGATGCGCACCACGCTCGGCGCCATGGCGCTGGCGCTATTGGCTGGCTGTGCCAGCAAAGGTGAGCCAGCGTTCACGCCCAAAGAGCTGCGCAGCTTTGATGAAACCTCTTCGCTGGACAGCGTTTGGGATCGCCGCGTTGGCGATGGCTTTGGCCCCGCTCGCTACCCCATCGCCCCATCCCGTGAAGGCGATACGGTCTTTGCAGCAGACACCAACGGTCTAGTGGCCGCGTTCAATGCCAACAGCGGCGAGCGTGAGTGGGAAGTCGAGCTGGATACCCCTATTTCTAGTGCGCTGAACGCGATTGCAGGCCAGGTGTACTTGGGCACCCGCAACGGTGAAGTGATCGCCCTCGACCAGCGCGACGGTAGCGTTGCCTGGCGTTCGCGGGTCACCAGCGAAGTACTGGCAGCTCCGCAAGCCAACCAGCAGCTACTGCTGGTTCAGAGCGTGGACGGCCAAATTACCGCTCTGGACCGCGCCAGCGGCGAAGAGCGCTGGGTCTACACCAGCTCTCAGCCTGCTTTAACGCTGCGCGGCACCGGAACGCCGATGGTCATCGACCCGGTCACCTTCGTGGGCTTGGCCAACGGCCGCCTCGCTACACTGGATAACCGCAGCGGCCAGGCCCTGTGGGATATGCAAATTGCCACGCCACGCGGACGCAGCGACGTTGAGCGCCTGGTGGACCTGTCTGGCCAGCCGGTACTTAGCCCGGATGGCCGCCTGTTCGTGACTAGCTACAACGGCCGTGTGGTTGCGCTGGAAGCGACCCGTGGCGGCGTGCTGTGGGAAACCAACCTCTCCAGCCGCCACACGCCGATTCTGGTGGGCGACTTCTTATTTGTGGTCAGCGACGACAGCCACATCGTTGCCTTGGACGCCAACAGCGGCCAAGAGGTCTGGCGTAACGATGACCTGGAAGATCGCTGGCTCACCGCCCCCGCCTTTGCCGATGGGCGCATCGTCGTGGGTGATTTTGAGGGTTATGTCCACCTCATCGACGCCCGCGAAGGCAACCTGGTCGGCCGCACCCGTATCGATGATTCGGGCATTAGCGTGCGCCCGGTGACTGAAGGCAGCACCATTCATGTCCAGGCCAACAATGGTCGCCTGGAAACCCTGGAAGTAACTCCATGACACCCGTCATTGCATTAGTCGGTCGCCCCAATGTGGGCAAATCGACGCTGTTTAACCGTCTGACCCGCTCGCGCGATGCGCTGGTGGCAGACTTTCCTGGCCTGACCCGCGACCGTAAATACGGTAACGGCATGCTGGGTGGTAAGGCGTACACCGTCATCGATACCGGCGGTATCAGCGGTGACGAAGAAGGCATCGATGCCGCGATGGCCGAGCAGTCCCTCGCGGCCATCGACGAAGCCGATATCGTGCTGTTCCTGGTCGATGCCCGCGCCGGGTTGAACGTCGCCGACGAAGCGATTGCCAACCACCTGCGCGTCAACCAGAAGAAGACCTGGCTGGTGGTCAACAAGACCGACGGCCTGGAAGAGCACTCGGCCATGGCCGATTTCTGGAAACTGGGCCTGGGCGACCCTTGGCCGATTGCCGCCGCTCATGGCCGCAACGTATCGCTACTGATTGATACGGTGCTTGAACCCTTCCCCGAACGGGATGCCAGCATTCCTGCCGACACAGGCAGCAAAGGCATTCGCATTGGCGTGATTGGCCGCCCGAACGTGGGTAAATCCACGCTGGTCAACCGCCTGCTCGGTGAAGAGCGCGTGGTCGTGTTCGATGAAGCGGGCACCACCCGCGACGCTATCGAAATCCCTTTCGAGCGCAACGGCAAGCCGTACGTGCTGATCGACACCGCCGGCATTCGGCGGCGTAAGAACGTGCGTGAAATCGCCGAAAAGTTCTCGATCATCAAAACGCTGGATGCGATCAAAGAGAGCCACGTGGCGGTCATGGTATTGGACGCCCGCAGCGGCTTGGTTGAGCAGGATCTGCACCTGCTGGACTACGTACTCACCACCGGCCGTGCGCTGGTGCTGGCCGTGAACAAGTGGGACGGGCTGGAGAGCGAAGCCAAAGAGAAGATGCGCGCCGATATCAAGCGCCGTCTGGGCTTTGCCGACTACGCCGAGTTGCACTTTATTTCAGCACTGCATGGCACCGCAGTGGGCGACTTGTACCCCTCCATTGAGCGGGCGTTTAACGCCGCCAACGCGCACTGGTCGACCAACCGTCTCACCACGCTGCTGCAGGATGCGGTCAGCCAGCATCCGCCCCCCATGGTGAATGGACGCCGCATCAAGCTGCGTATGGCTCACCAGGGTGGCAGCAACCCGCCGATTATCGTGGTACACGGCAACCAGACGGCATCGCTGCCTGAGGCTTATCGTCGCTACCTGACCAACACCTTCCGTAAAGTGTTGAAGGTGCGCGGCACGCCGATGCGCTTCGAGTTCCGCTCGGGCAATAACCCGTTCGACCATATGGCGGGCGCCAGCGATAAAGAGAAAGCCAAGAAGCGCGAGCTTAATCGCACCAAAGAGGCGCGCAAAAGCCGCCGCTAAGCGATGCTCCTCTGCTCAACGCCCGCTGACGATTCAGCGGGCGTTTTTATTATCCTCTCCAACCGCAAATCTGCTTGACAGTCACTCCCGCCCGCTCTCAAATAGCGGCGCTTTTCGGCACCTGCCCAGTAGATACTTGCTCTATCACTCTTGCCCTTCTTAGGAGGGACGTACATGCACTACGCTTTTCGTCGCGGACGCGGCTTAGTTTTACTGCTGCTGGCGAGCCTGCTAACCGGCTGCTTGGCGTTGCCTCAAACAGGGTTGTTTGCGTTTCGTCTGGCGGTCACATCGCTGGGGATCGAGGACGTACGCATTGGCCCTTACAGCGTCAATGCCGGATTGGACACCAGCGATCTATCGAGTTTGCTGGCCTCTAGCCTGGGTGCTGGCAGCTTGCCGGTGCAAGCCACCCTGGCGATGGGGCTTGGCCTGCCCGCTGGCATGCCTCCGGTGGAGATGTCTGGCTTTCGCTGGACGCTGGACATGCCCGGCGTAGACCCAGTGCAAGGCAATTATGAGCAGAACGTTACCCTCACGTCTGGGGAAGACGCCAATCTCCGCCTGCCGGTGGCCTTTGATGTTCTGGCCGCCGACCACCAGAAAATGACGCCGATGCTGGAGCTGGCGAGCCAACTCGCCAGCCAAGGGGAGCTGCCTGCAGGCAGTGAACTGGCCATTACCCCAGGGGATTTGCGAGGCCTGGGCATGACACTACCCTCTGGCCTGCTAACGCCCACCATTCGCTTGAACGTGGGCGCCGACGGGCAGCTCATCCCCCAACGCTAAGGCTTGCCCAGAGCGCTACTCACCGCGCTCATGAAGGCGTTTGCGGCCCACGTACTGGGCCGCAAACTGCCACGCCGTCCGGCCGCTACGCCCGCCGCGCAGCGTGGCAAAGCGAATCGCTTCCGCCCGAGCCGCGTCATCCCAGTCCTGCTTCCCACCAATACGCCCCACCCAGTGTTCGCATACTTCAAGATAGGTCGCTTGGCTAAACGGATGGAAGCCGAGCCACAGGCCGAAACGGTCTGACAGCGAGATTTTCTCTTCCACTGCATCGCCGTGATGTAACTCTTCGCCTACCAACCGTGAACCGCTGTTGTCATCCATCGACTCCGGCAGCAGGTGGCGACGGTTGGAGGTGGCATAGAGCAGTACGTTGTCCGGCGGCCCCGTCAGCGCGCCATCCAGCACGCTCTTAAGCGCTTTATAGGCATCGTCGTTGCCTTCGAACGACAAGTCGTCGCAATACACCACAAAGCGGTGCGGCTGATGACGCAGTTGTTCCACCAGCAGCGGGAGGCTTGCCAGGTCATGGCGATCGACCTGGATCAACCGCAGGCCTTCACTGGCCAGCGAGTTCAGCAGCGCGCGTACCACTGACGACTTACCACTGCCACGGGAACCCCAGAGCAGCGCATGGTTAGCTGGCAGCCCCTGCAAAAATGCCCGGGTGTTATCGACCAACGCCAGCTTTTGGCGCTCAATGCCCAGCAGGTCGTCCAGCGTCATGGTGTCTCTCGGGGGTACCGGCACTAACCGCCCGCCCAGTGGGTGGCGCTGCCAGATGGCCGCTACATGGGTGTCCCACTCAACCGGCGTGGGCGCTGGCGGCAGCCAGTGGTCGACATGATCGAGTAACCGCGCTAGGCGCTGGCTTAATTCAGCATCCATCGTCATCCTCAGAGTGCGTTATGATAAGGGTTGATTTACCACTGTCAGTGGTTATCTTGTGTGCAAGGATCCCCACTCGTCTATAAGGAAACTGTCTATGCGTTGGCTTCGCCCATTAGCGGTTACGGCGCTCTGCGCCTCAATCGCCGCCTGTACGACCTCCCCCACCGGCCGTTCGCAGCTATTGCTGCTCTCTGATAGCGAGCTGAACGAGATGGGCCGTCAGGCGTTTACCCAATATCAGCAGGAACTGCCCACAGCGGGCCAGGCAAGCCATCGTTATGTGCAGTGTATTGCGGATGCCATTGTGTCGGAACTGCCTGCCGAGCAGCAGCAGTTAGACTGGCAAATCCGGGTGTTTGAATCCGAGCAGCCCAACGCCTTTGCCCTTCCTGGCGGCTACATGGGTGTGAACACGGGCATGCTGGATATTGCCACAACCCAGGACCAATTAGCCTCTGTGATTGGTCATGAGATTGGTCACGTGCTGGCCAACCACGCCAATGAGCGCGCCTCAACCGAGAGCGCCACGTCATTAGGCCTATCGGTACTCTCCAGCACCTCCGGCATGCAGTCCGCCGGTGGCCAGCAGCTGATGGGGGTACTCGGCATGGGCGCTCAGTACGGCATCGTACTGCCATTCTCCCGCGCCCATGAGAGCGAGGCCGATGTGATTGGCCTAGACCTCATGGCCCAAGCAGGCTTCAACCCACGTGAAAGCGTCACCCTGTGGGAGAACATGCAGGCAGCCACAGGCGGCGGCGCGCCCCCCGAGTGGATGTCTACCCACCCTGGTCAGGGCCAGCGCATTCAAGGCCTGCAAGGCAACATGGATCAAGCCGTGGCCCTCTATGAGCAAGCCCGCAGCAATGGTCGTACGCCAAACTGCCCGCGCCCATAGCAGCACTTAGAGGTTTCAATGATTCGATTGGGTTTACTGCTGTTAGTCCTGCCGATTTTAGTACTGCTGGGCGTCTATTTTTGGGAGCTAGGGGACGTTCGCGCCTGCCAGCTTGAGGGCGGCTACTGGAACTATCTGGAAGGGGCTTGCTACGATACGCCACAACCTTTTGTGTCGTGGCTGCAGCGCTCGCCGCTGCTGGTGAATGGCGGCATGCTGTTATCCGTGGTGGGGCTGGTGATGTGTATGGTGGGGTTTTATACCAAACCGCGTTAGCCCAAGCACAACCTGAATGGGGGCGTTCGCCCCCATTGCCTCAACTATCTCCTATTCCCTACCGCCTAATAGTTGAGCGATTGCCGCAGCAGCGTGCGCACGCTGGCCATCTCAGGCCGAACGTTGCGCCATAGAAAAAACGACTCGGCGGCTTGCTCGACCAGCATCCCCAAACCATCCAGCAGCTTGGCGCCTCGCGGCCCCGCCCACTGTAGAAACACCGTCGGCTCTGAACCGTACATCATATCGTAGGCCCAGGCACCTTTGGCAAACAGTGTCTCCGGCAGCGGCGGCAGCTCGCCTGATAGGCTGGCACTAGTGCCGTTAATCACCAGATCAAACTGCCCGTCGATGGATGCAAAACCGCCGCCCTGGATATTGCCCAAGTCGGCAAACGCTTGGGCCAACTGCTCGGCTTTCTCCGCCGTGCGGTTGACGATAACGACCTCACTGGGCTGCTCCGCCAGCAGCGGTTCCAATACGCCACGCACCGCGCCGCCTGCGCCGATGACCAGCACACGCTTACCCGTCAGGGGGACGCGGTGATAGGCCAAATCCCGCACTAACCCGATACCGTCGGTGGTATCGCCATAGGTACGCCCGTTACCGCCCACAATCAGCGTATTCACCGCCTGGGCGCGCTTGGCGCGGTGGCTCAGGGTATCGCAAAGCGCAAAGGCATCGCCTTTGAAGGGAACGGTCACGTTGGCACCACGGCCACCATCGGCGATAAACGCCCGCCATGCGTCGGCAAACCCCTCTACCGGCGCCAGCTCGGCGGTGTAACTCATGGCCTGATGAGTCTGGCTGGCAAACTCACCGTGGATCAGCGGCGATTTAGAGTGTTTGATTGGGTTACCAAACACACAGTAGCGGTCAGTCATCGAAGCTCCTTAGGTGTTGTTCTGCTGGGTGGCCTCGGCCAACCAATCGCGTGGCACCAAGTAGTCGTGCAGCGTCGCTTCGCGACTGCCCGGCTCAGGGGTAAAGGCGTACTCCCAGCGGGCCAGCGGCGGCATGGACATCAGAATGGACTCCGTGCGCCCGCCGCTTTGCAGGCCAAACAGCGTGCCACGGTCCCACACCAGGTTGAACTCCACGTAGCGGCCGCGGCGGTAAAGCTGGAAGTCACGCTCGCGTTCGCCCCACGCGTCCTGCTTACGGCGCTCGACAATGGGAAGGTAAGCGTCCAGAAAGCTATCCCCCACCGCCCGCTGGAATGCAAAGCACTCCTCGAAGCTGCCTTCGTTCAAATCGTCAAAGAATAGCCCGCCGACGCCGCGGGTCTCTTCGCGGTGCTTCAGGTAGAAGTAGTCGTCGCACCACGTTTTGTAGCGCTCATAAACACCCTCACCAAAGGGGGCGCAGGCCTCGCGGGCCACTTGGTGCCAGTGCACCACATCTTCAAACACCGGATAGTAGGGGGTTAGGTCAAAACCGCCACCAAACCACCACACCGGCGGCTCGCCCTCTTTTTCGGCAATAAAGAAGCGAACGTTGCCGTGGCTTGTGGGCACATTGGGGTTTTCAGGATGCATCACCCAGGAGACTCCCACCGCGTGGAAGCTGCGCCCGGCTAGCTCGGGCCGGGCAGCAGTCGCAGACGGCGGCAGCTGCGCACCGTGGACATGGGAAAAATTGACGCCGCCTTTTTCGAAAATAGCGCCCGACTCCATCACCCGCGAGCGCCCCCCGCCGCCCTCTTCACGCTGCCAGCTATCCTCTTTGAACGCGGCAAGGCCATCAGCAGCGGCAAGGCCTGCACAGAGCCGCTCCTGAAGGTCGAGAAGGTACGCTTTAACGTCGTCTAGGTGCTCGTGGGCCACGGTAACTCCTGAAGGGGTGGGTCGTGATTTGTCGGTAGTGAATAGTCAGTAATAAATAGTAGGTCGTGCTTAGGCAGTGACGATTAGAAACGCGCTGGATACTAAGCGCGCATCACTTTGCCGGACACCAAATCCCTAATGGTGCTGGGCTTGGCATTGCCACCCAACTCACCTGCCACGATGGCGGCTACGTCATCGCCAAAGATCGTGGCGACTTCTTCCGCGCTCATGGCGGGCGGATCGCCTGCACGGTTAGCGGAAGTGGAGACGAGCGGCCCGCCAAAGGCTTCGCACAGTGCTTTCATCAGCGGATGGTCGGTCACCCGCAGGGCGACGCTTTGGTGGGCACCACGCACCAAGCCGTGGCTGCGACCATTGTCCGGCACCAGCCAAGTATTCGGGCCTGGCCAACTGGCCGCCAACGGCGCATGGAGTTTCAACGGCAACTGGTTCAACCAGGGCTGAAATTGCTCGATACTCGCCGCCACCAGAATCACGCCCTTGGCAGGGTCGCGCGCTTTGATACGCATTAAATGCGCTAGCGCTTCGTCATTGTCGGGGGCGCAGCTTAGCCCCCACACCGCTTCCGTGGGGCATGCAATGACGCCGCCCGCGCGCAGTGCGCCCACCGCCGCCTTCACGTCAACTGCCGGTTTCATAGACGCTCCTGATAAGCTCTCAGCCAATCACAAAATTGAGCTTGCATCTTACCATGGCGCTGCCAGCCGCACCCAACCACCCGCCTGCTGCGTCACTTTGCCATCCAGCTCCAGCATCAATAGCCGCTGCTGGCACTCGCTGACCGAGATACCGGTGCTCTGCACCAACACATCAATGGGGGTAGGCGATGGGCCTAAGGCATTTAACAGATTATCCGCCGACGGTACTTCAACACTCGGTTGATGAGCCAACGGTTCATCGGCTGCAACTGCTAGCGGCGCAGGCATAAAGCGCGACACCCAATGCTGTAACTCTTCGAGAATATCGTCCACATGGCGCACCAGGGTGGCGCCGCTACGCAACAGCTGCAGGCAGCCACGAGCCTGGACATTGTGCAGCGAACCCGGCAGCGCAAACAGCTCGCGACCCTGCTCTAGGGCGAGGCGGGCGCTGACGAGCGAGCCACTCTTCTCGGTTGCTTCAACCACTAAGGTGCCTAGCGAAAGGCCCGTTACAATTCGGTTGCGCCGGGGGAAAAAGGCCGGACGGGCCACGGTGCCTGGTGGATGCTCAGAGAGCAGCAAGCCGCCGGGTAGCGTACTGAGCTGTTCATACAAATCCCGATGGCGGGCGGGGTAGATGACATCAATACCACAGCCAAGCACGGCAATGGAGCTTCCACCTGCGGCGAGTGCCGCACGCTGAGCCACCCCATCCACACCCAGCGCCATCCCGCTGACAATGCACCAGCCTCGGTTGGCCAGCTCCCGTGCAAACGCCTGGGCATGTCCACTCCCTTCCGAAGTTGGGCGACGAGTACCTACCATGGCAAGGCCTGGGGCCTCTAACGCGCGAAGATCGCCCTGGGCCCATAGTACTGCTGGCGGGTCAGGAAGTTGGTTTAAAAGGTCTGGCCATGCAGGATGGTCGCGGTGAAGCAGATGGCGGTTGGGGCCTTCTTGTAACCAGGAGAGGGTGTCATTGACCGTTTGTTGCAGCGGGCTGCGTTCTGGCTGCGCCAGCCACAATCGCAGGGCATTGGCGGCATTGCTGGGCAAAGTCGCTAGCCACCCTTGTGGCCATTGAGGCTTGCGCGCCACCATTTGCGCAATCCGCGCAGCGCCCATACCGGGCAAAGCATTTACCGCCAGCCACTCCTTAGCGTCCATAGAGCTCCCCTTATATCAAATCTTGATGCACACCTTAGCGCGTCGGCGTGCGTACACTATCTCCCACTGCCAGCACCCTTGAGGCCTGCATGACCAAGGCGTAACTCATATGGTTATAGGGCCTGAACACCATCACCAATCCTGCCTCGGTATTGGGCAACCGCAGCAGTTCTTGGGTACGTGGGTCAGTTACCAACTCCCCTTGCTGGTCTACGCGCAATACATGGCCCGGTTGTAGGCCGTCTTGCGTTCCCAGGTCCAGTGCCACCACTTGCAGCCGCCCAATAAATCGTACTCCGCCCGGTACCGCAACAATCTGGCCCGACACGTTATTCAACGGAGCGCGGGGAACAAAGGCATCGCTTAGCTCACGATCTTCCAGAGGCAGCAGGATGTCGTTATTACGCACTTCTTGGTAGGCGCTAAGCACTTCGATGCGAGCAATATCGCCCTCGCTGCCCAGGTAGCGCGCCTCGCCAATATTGATCAACTCATCGCCCAACAGTACGCCATTGGCTGATACATAGGGCTCGCCTGGACGGTAGATGCCCAGGCGCGTTCTGGCGGGTACGTTGCCACGCACGTACAGGGTATCGCCTGCGCCGCTAATCAAGCGCTGGTTATCGCCGCCCACCACATACGCGAGCTCCTGCGGGCTCTCTCCTGGCTCCACCACGCGATGCTCCCGTAGAAAGGCGCGCACCACCTCCATCGGAATAGGAGTAATCGCCTCTCGTTTAGGCACTGTACGCATCTGCGGCGAGAGCTTTACGACCCCTTGGCCCCGCTCCACAGAAAGGCACGGTTGGCCTTGGCATGTCCCCAATACCAGCACATCGCCGGGGTAGATAAGGTGCGGGTTACGAACTTGCGGATTCGCCTGCCATAGCGAAGGCCACTGCCAGGGCGAGCGTAAATAACGGGCGGAGATATCCCACAGCGTGTCGCCAGGCACTACTTCGTAGCGCTGTGGCGCATCGTTGCGCAGCCCTTCCACGGCTAAGGCTGGCTGGCTGACCGACAGCACCCACATTAAGAGCACGCCAAAGACGCTATAATAAAGAGGCTTTAGAGCCACCATCCGATTCTCCCCGGGCAGTCGTTGGTGAAGCGGTTTAAGGGGCTGCACGGTGTCGCGCGTGCCCAGGATCGCTATCAGCATGATATAGTGGTCAATAGTAAAGTAGTTAGGCTCGCCGACACAGGTGGCAGCCAGCTCATCTTAAAGACTCAGCATAACGGTGATTGTAACGCCATGGCCAAACTTCCTATTCTCGAATTCCCCGACGAGCGCCTGCGCACCAAGGCGGTACCGGTGGAAACCGTTGACGACGAGGTCCGCCAGCTCGTCGACGATATGTTGGAGACCATGTACGACGCGCGCGGCATCGGCCTTGCCGCAACGCAAATCGATGTCCATCGCCGCGTGGTGGTGATGGATGTCAGCGACGATAACTCCCAACCGCTGGTGCTGATTAACCCGCGCTACGAGCCCATTGGCGATGCCAAAGAGCCGCTCTCCGAGGGCTGTTTGTCGATCCCTGAATACTACGCCGAAGTACCGCGCTACCTGAAAGTGAAGCTCAACGCGCTGGATCGTAACGGGGAGCCTTACGAGCTGGAAGCAGATGGCCTACTGGCCCATTGCATTCAACATGAGTACGACCATCTGGAAGGCGTACTGTTTGTGGATTACCTATCGCCGCTTAAACGCGACCGGGTGATGAAAAAAATGCAAAAGCGCCACAAGCTGATGAACGACGCCTAATCCGCGCTTTTCCATCAGGCCACTGGCCGAGCTGACACGCTGCCCCGCAGGCACTCGCCTGTAACAACAGCGCTGCCTCTCGGCCTTTATGCGTTTCATACACGGCATCTTTCTCTCGTCATCCTCTCGTCACTTAAGGGCACACCACCATGTCACCGTTACGCGTTGTTTTTGCTGGCACGCCAGACTTCGCCGCCTCCAGCCTTGCTGCCGTTCTCGACAGCGAACACGAAGTGGTGGCGGTTTACACCCAGCCCGACCGCCCTGCTGGGCGTGGTCGCAAGCTCACTCCCAGCCCCGTCAAACAGCTGGCTCAAGAGCACGGGCTGCCGGTGTACCAACCAGCCAGTCTCAAAGACGCCGATGCTCAAGCCGAACTGGCGGCATTGAACGCCGATGTGATGGTCGTCGTCGCCTATGGGCTCCTGCTGCCCCAAGCGGTGCTGGACACGCCGCGCCTAGGCTGCATTAACGTGCACGCCTCGCTGCTGCCTCGCTGGCGGGGTGCGGCGCCGATTCAGCGTGCTATCGAAGCGGGCGACAGCGCCTCCGGCGTTACCATCATGCAAATGGATGCGGGGCTGGATACCGGCGCCATGCTGTATGAAGTGCGTACCCCAATTACCTCCCGCACCACCGGTGGCGACCTCCACGACCGGCTGGCCATTCAAGGTGCTAATGCGCTGGTGAACGTGCTGGACCAGCTGGACAGCGACAGCCTAGAGGCAACGCCTCAGCCGGAAGAGGGCGTGACCTACGCCGCCAAGCTCAGCAAAGCCGAGGCCGAGCTAGACTTTACTCAGTCCGCCGAACAGCTGGCGCGCAAAATCCGCGCCTTCAACCCGTGGCCGGTGGCTTGGTGCACGCTAGGTAACGACCGCCTGCGCCTACTCATGGCCAGCGTCGAGCAAGGTGAGCAGCCGCCATCGCCCCCCGGCACGCTGCTGGAACATGGCGATGATCACCTGCGTATTGCCTGCGGAGAGCAAGGGCAAGAAGTGCTGTGTGTCAGCCGTGCCCAGCTACCTGGCGGCAAAGCGATGGCGGTACGCGACTTATTAAACGCCCGCCAAACCTCACTCACCGTCGGCGTTCGCCTTGGGCAAACCCCGCAAGGAGCTAGCCAATGAGCCAGCAACGCCCAGCCAAAGGCGGCAGCGGCCTAGATGTCCGCGCAGCCGCCGCCCGTAGCCTCGTCCCGGTTCTCACTGATAAAGGGTCGCTGGCCAGCTTGGATGAACATAGCGTAGTGGCCCGAGACCGTGGCCTGCTGAAAGAGCTCTGCTACGGCACCTGCCGCCGCCTTCCACGCCTAGAAGCACTGGCTAGCCAACTCCTCAAACAGCCATTTAAAAAGCGCGATGCCGATATCCACGCTCTGCTGCTGGTAGGTATTTATCAGCTGCTTTATATGCGCATTCCTGCCCACGCAGCGGTAGGCGAAACCGCCGGGGCAGCACGCCTGCTTGGCAAAGAGTGGGCCACCCGAGTATTGAACGGCTGCCTGCGACGCCTGCAGCGTGAAGCCGACGCGCTGCAAGAAGTCGTTGATCGTGACGAAAACGTTGCCCTGGAGCATCCGCCCTGGCTGCTGGACGCCCTGCGCCACGCTTGGCCCGAACAGTGGCGTGCCATTGCCCAGGCCAATAACGAGCCAGGACCGATGACCCTACGCGTCAACCAGCACTATAACGACCGTGAAGCGTATCTCCAGCAGCTGACCGAGCAAGGCTTAGACGGGCATCTCTGTTGTCACGCTCCAGACGGCATTACGCTAACAACGCCCTGCGACGTTGCCATACTGCCCGGTTTTGAGCAGGGCCACGTTAGTGTGCAGGACGAAGCAGCACAGCTCTGCGCCGCGCTGCTTGGCCCAGCGCTCGCCCCACGCCCCGGTGCCCACGTATTGGATGCCTGCTGTGCCCCTGGCGGCAAAACTGCCCACTTGCTAGAACAGTTCGATATTGCGCTTACCGCGCTGGATAGCGACAACCAACGGCTAGCGAAGGTAGACGACACGCTCAGCCGCTTAGGGCTCAGTGCCGAGCTGAAACATGCCGATGCCACCACCCGCGACTGGTGGAGCGGCACGCCGTTTGACGCCATTTTGCTGGACGCCCCCTGCTCGGGCACGGGCGTGATTCGTCGCCACCCGGATATCAAAGCGCTACGCCGTAAAGAGGATATTCGTCAGCTCGCTAAACTGCAGCGCCAACTGCTGGATAACCTCTGGCCGCTACTGCGTCCTGGCGGCACGCTGCTCTACGCCACTTGCTCAGTGCTGCCCGAAGAGAACGCGGCACAAATCGATGCGTTTCTGGCCCGCACACCGGATGCCAACGCCACCACGCCCCACGATGTGGCCTGGGGAGAGCAGAGCGGTCAGGGACGCCAGCTGTTTCCCGCGCAAAGCAGTCACGATGGCTTTTTTTATGCCAGACTAGAGAAGCGGACGGCCTAGACGATGATATCGCTCTAAGCCATTCTTTAATGACAAGCAAGGAGATAGCATGAGTCATCACACCTATAAGCACATTGAGCTAACCGGTTCATCCGAAAAAGGGATTGAGGAAGCCGTGCAGAACGCCCTGGCGAAAGCCTCCGAAAGCGTTCAAAACATGCGCTGGCTCGAAGTCACCGACACCCGAGGCCATATTGAAGATGGCCGCGTGGCCCACTGGCAAGTGACCGTCAAAGTTGGCTTCACTCTGGAGTAATTCCCTACCTGCTTTTCGACGGCGGCTGGTTTACACTGGCCGCCGTCTTTATTGCAGCGCACACCGCAAGCCGGAAACGCGCTGGCGCTTATAACGGAACCGATGCTCAGCGATGAAAATCATCATTCTTGGCGCCGGCCAGGTCGGCGGCACCCTAGCGGAGCACCTCGCCCGCGAGGAGAACGACATTACCGTCGTCGATACCGACGGCGCAAAACTGCGCGAACTGCACACCAAGCTGGATATCCGCACGGTGACAGGTGCAGGCTCCTACCCCATTGTGCTACGCCAAGCAGGCTGCGAAGACGCCGATATGCTGATCGCGGTGACCAACACCGACGAGATCAATATGATCGCCTGTCAGGTGGCCCATACGCTGTTTCGCACCCCTACCAAAATTGCCCGCGTGCGCTCCACCGCTTACCTCACCCGTAAAGGGCTATTCGCCCATGAAGCGATTCCCATCGACGTGCTGATCAGCCCCGAGCAGGTGGTCACCGATCACGTGCGCCGCTTGATCGAACACCCCGGCGCGCTGCAGGTGCTGGAGTTTGCCGGAGGGTTAGTGCAGTTGGTGGCGGTGAAAGCCTTCTACGGCGGCCCGCTGGTGGGCCAGGATCTGGCCTTTTTGGGCAAGCATATGCCCAACGTGGAGACCCGTGTGGCGGCCATTTATCGCCGCAACCGGCCGATCATTCCCCGGGGCGACACGGTGATTGAAGCTGACGACGAGGTGTTCTTTTTGGCCGCCCGCCGGGATATCCGCGCGGTGATGAGTGAGCTCCGCAAGGTGGAGCGGGACTTCCGTCGGGTAGTGATTGCCGGGGGCGGCAATATCGGCGAACGGCTGGCGGAGCACTTGGAGCACAGCCATCAGGTGAAGATCATCGAGCACAGCCTGGAGCGCTGCACCACGCTCTCCGAGCGGCTGGATCGCACAGTGGTCCTCCACGGCAGCGCCACCAGCAAGCGGCTGCTGGAAGAGGAGAACATCGAAGACTGCGATATCTTCTGCGCACTGACCAACGACGACGAGGTGAACATCATGTCGTCGCTGCTGGCGAAACGGTTGGGGGCGAAGAAGGTGCTTACCCTGATCAACAACGCCGCCTACGTGGATTTGGTGCAAGGCGGCGACATTGATATCGCCATTTCCCCTCAGCAGGCCACCATCGGCAGCCTACTCACCCACGTGCGCCGGGGCGATATCGTCAACGTGCACTCGCTGCGCCGGGGCGCGGCGGAGGCCATCGAAGCGATTGCCCATGGCGATAAGCAGTCGTCGAAAGTGGTGGGCCGCACGATTGCCGAGATCGACCTTCCCGAAGGCACCACTATCGGTGCCATCGTACGCGGTAAAGAAGTGCTGATTGCCCATGGTGACGTGCGGGTGGAAAGCGGCGACCATATCATTCTGTTTGTGATCGATAAGCGGCGTATTCGCGACGTTGAGCGCCTGTTCCAGGTCGGATTAACATTTTTCTAAGGAGCCGGCCAGCGTATGAGACAACCACCACTATGAGTTTGCGGGTCATTCTACGTATTTTAGGGCTGCTACTGATGCTCTTCAGCCTCACCATGCTGCCACCTATGCTGATGTCACTTTGGTTTCGCGACGGCGTTTGGCACGCCTTTATGAGCGGTATTGCGATTACCGTCATCACCGGGCTCTTGCTCTACTTACCCAATCGCCGTGCCCATAAAGAGCTGCGTATCCGTGACGGCTTTATTATCGCCGCGATGTTCTGGACGGTACTGGCCCTATTTGGTTCGCTGCCGCTCATGCTGTTTGGCGAAGGCTCACTGAGCATTACCGATGCGGTCTTTGAGTCGTTTTCCGGCCTGACCACCACCGGTGCCACAGTGATTACCGGCATCGATTTTTTACCGGAATCGGTACTCTACTATCGCCAGCAGCTGCAGTGGCTAGGCGGTATGGGGATCGTGGTACTGGCCGTGGCCATTTTGCCCACCCTGGGCGTCGGGGGGATGGCCCTTTACCGCACCGAAATTCCAGGGCCATTGAAAGACTCCAAGCTAACCCCACGAATTACCGAAACCGCTAAAGCGCTCTGGTATATCTACGCAACGCTCACGTTTGCCTGCATGGTCGCCTATATGCTGGCGGGGATGAGTTGGTTTGATGCGCTAGGGCACAGCTTCTCCACCGTCGCCATCGGCGGCTTTTCAACCCACGATGCCAGTATTGGCTACTTTAATAGCGCCGCCATCGAACTTATTTGCATTAGCTTTATGCTGATCTCGGCCTTCAGCTTTAGCCTGCACTTTATTGCCTGGCGAGAAAAGCGCTTACTGCACTACTTCCAAGACCCGGAAGCGCGCTTTCTTATGCTGTTTTTAGCCGGACTCACCACGATTACCGTGATTACCCTGTGGCTCACCGACACCTACGATGACATCGTTGGGCTGCGCCATGCGCTGTTTGAAGTCGTCTCAGTGGCCACCACCGCAGGCTTCGCCGTGGCGGACTTTTCCGGGTGGCCGGGCGCACTACCGTTTCTGCTGTTTGTGGCCGCTTTTGTCGGCGGATGCTCCGGCTCTACCGCCGGGGGGATGAAGGTCATCCGTATTATCCTGATCTTGAAACAGGGCATGCGCGAAGTCATGCGGCTCATTCACCCCAATGCCGTGATTGCCGTTAAAGTCGGCAAAGTGAGCGTTCCCGATAGCATCGCCCAGGCCGTGTGGGGATTTTTCTCTGCCTATGTGATGCTGTTCTTTTTGATGCTGGTGGGCGTGATGGCGACGGGAGTCGATCAGGTAACGGCGTGGTCCTCCGTAGGCTCGGCGCTGAACAATCTTGGCCCCGCCTTAGGAGAAGCCAGCAGCCACTATGGCGATCTGCCCAGCCTCGCCAAATGGATTTTAGTGCTTGCCATGCTGCTGGGCCGCTTGGAAATTTTTACGGTACTGGTGCTGTTTACCCCGGCTTTTTGGCGCCGTTAAACGCGCATCACTCGTTACTTTTTTTGTTGAGACTTTTTAATGAATCAAGATGATGCAACACCGCTGGCCCAGGAAAGCAGTTCCCTCCCAGCTACCAGCGGCCCGCTGAAAACCATTCAGGTGGGCGGCACGTACTACACCCTGCTAGGCACCGCCCACGTCTCTGCCGAGAGCGCCAACGACGTTCGCCAACTGATCGACAGCGGTCACTTCGATGCCGTCGCCATTGAGCTGTGTGACGCCCGTCACCACAGCATGGACAACCCAGACGCCATGGGCGAGCAGGACTTGTTTCAGGTGTTCAAGCAAGGCAAAGCGGGCATGGTGGCGGCGAGCCTGGCGCTCGGTGCCTTTCAGCAACGGATCGCCGAGCAGTCCGGTATTCAGCCGGGGGCTGAGATGCGTGCAGCCGTTGAAGAGTGCCGTACGCGCAACCTGCCGCTACTGCTGGTAGACCGAGATGTCGGCATCACTTTGAAACGCATTTATCGCAACGTGCCTTGGTGGCAGCGCTTCTCGCTCTTCTCAGGGCTGATTGGCAGCGTGCTTTCTCGCCAGGATGTCTCCAAAGAGGACATCGAAAAGCTCAAAGAGGGCGACATGTTGGAGGCCACCTTCAGCGAGTTTGCCGCTGAATCGGAAGCGCTCTATACGCCCTTAATTCGTGAGCGTGACCGCTACATGGCGCTACGCTTGGCGGAAGAAGCGCCGCCAGGGCGCTACCAAAATGTACTGTTGGTATTGGGTGCCGGGCACTTGAAAGGCACCAGTGAGCACTTAGAAGCGCCGCTGCCGGAAAACCCCAAAGTCGAGCGCGAATCGCTTGAAGCCTCGCCGCCGCCCTCCAAACTGTGGAAAGCCGCCCCTTGGCTGATTACCGCCCTGGTCATTACCGGATTTGTGGTGGGCTTTTCACGCAATACCGACCTTGGCTGGCAGTTGGTCATCGAGTGGTTTTTGATCAACGGCATCCTGTCTGGCGGTGCGACGATTGCAGCGCTTGCTCACCCGGTCACGGTGATTGCCACCTTCTTCGCTGCACCGCTTACATCACTTAACCCCACCATTGGAGCAGGCTTTGTAGCGGCGGGGGTCGAGCTGTATATGCGCAAGCCCAAGGTGCGCGACTTCTCCACCCTGCGCCATGATGTGACGCAGCTGAAGGGCTGGTGGAAAAACCGCGTCTCTCGCACCCTGCTGGTATTTATTCTCGCCACGCTGGGTTCGGCGGTGGGCACCTGGGTAGCTGGTTTTAGAATTGCCGGCGCTCTGTTTGGTGGCAATGCGGTATGAACACGATTAGACAGGCACCCTGGCAAGCCGATGCGCTGCTCCTGCTAGTCACTGTATTAGCCGCAGGCGGTTGGATCTTTTCCAAAGAAGCACTAGCAGGCATGCCGCCTTTGCTGTTTATCGGCACGCGCTTCTTACTCGCCGGGCTGATATTGCTGGGATTCTCTTGGCCTGCTCTGCGACGTATGCCGATACGCCGAATACGCCGCGGCCTGCTGATCGGCGTTTTGTTCAGCGCCGCCATCGCGTTTTGGGTGCTCGGGCTGCACTACTCCGACCACCTGGGGGAAAGCGCCTTCATCAATAGCTTGGGCATTCTGCTGGTGCCCGTGGTGGCCCGGCTACTGTTTGGCGACCGCCCACCGCGCAGCACCTGGATCGCGCTGCCCATCGCATTGCTCGGCTTTGCCCTGCTCTCGCTCAATGCGGGGTTTCGAGTGGAAGCCAGCCAGCTACTCATGGTGTGCGCCGCGATCTGTTTTGCACTGCTGATCAACGTCAATACCCGGGTGGTGCGTAACGTTCCCGCACTACCTCTCACCACGCTACAACTCATCTCAGTGGGCGTGGTGCTGACCAGCCTATCACTGGTAGTGGAACACCAGCCGCTGGCACTGAGTTCGTCGATTCTCGGCTGGTTTATGGCCAGCGTCCTGCTGGCGAGTTCACTGCGCTTCTTCTTGCAGATTAAAGCTCAGAGC
This sequence comes from Halomonas sp. 707B3, assembly GCF_024158645.1. Taxonomy (NCBI): domain Bacteria; kingdom Pseudomonadati; phylum Pseudomonadota; class Gammaproteobacteria; order Oceanospirillales; family Halomonadaceae; genus Halomonas; species Halomonas sp. 707B3. The sequence goes on along the minus strand of NZ_JAMZBE010000010.1, from coordinate 6,704 downwards.
ATGACCACGCCAAGCCATGCAGCGGTCATTTTGATGTTAGAAGCAGTATGGACTGCGCTGCTGGCAGCGTGGTGGTTTAGCGAAACCATGACTCTACTTCAGTTGCTGGGCTGCAGCCTGATTTTCGCCGCGCTGCTGATTAACCGCTGGTACTGGGTGCGCAAAGTCCTGTTACGCTGGCTGCCAGGCCAAACCCCTTAATGCTCCTACTGTTGCCTGTCTAACAGCCGCTGCATAGCAGGGGTGGGCTCGGCAATCTTGCGATAGTAGCGACTTTCCGCATAGCTATCGTTGAACACGTCAAAGTAGTCATCCAGCACGCTTGCCGCTGTTTCATCACCGCTCTGGCGCAGCAGCTCAATGGCCACCTCGGCGGTGCACAGATGCGCTTTCGAGGCGGGCTTGCGCAGCCGGTAGCGGGTCTCCCGCTCGGTGCGCAGCGGCAGTACCGGCAGTACATCCAGGTAAGGGCTTTTGCGGAACATGCGCCGCGCCTGACGCCACGTGCCATCCAAAATGATGAATACCGGTATGCGCGCCTGCTGCTTGGCGGCATGCACCGCGTCAATATCCACCACGCGGTCGGCGTAATCCGGCTGATCGTCCGGGAAAATCACGAACGGCGCGTAGCGCGGGTCTTCCAGCAGCGCCGCCAGCGTGTCGTCCGGCGCGGTGCGATACCAGGTAAACACGCGGGTATTGGTGAGCACGTCGCCAATCAAACGCCCGGTGTTGGTCGGTTTGTAGTGCTCGATGGAGTGGGTCAACAGCCATACCTGAGTGTCGCTCTCCGCCTTGACCTGATACGGGCAGAGGCAGTTCAGCTCGGGCAAGTTGCAGCCTTCGCAGCGTTTGACGAAGCTGCCCCGCGCTTTGAATTCACGCCGAGGCGGGCGCGGATGCCCGGTGGCCGGGTCGCGGTCGGTCAATGCATCGTGCTCGGGGGGCAGCGAGGTCGCGTCAGGCATCTGCGCTCCAGTGGGTCGTCAAAGGGCGCAGAGTATAAAGCAGGCCATACATCCTGACGAATACTCCCTACAGTCAAGCACCATGGTAAACCAACATTCTTCAAAAAGTTGACATCCTCAGCACAGCCCCGCTAGAGTCCTGTCAACTTTCAAAATAATATAGGTTTACCCGTGACCGCTACCTCGACTGCTTCTCACGCGGCGGATGCCGCGCCGCGCCACGACTGGACGCTTGACGAGATCAACGCGCTGTTTGCGCTGCCCTTTAACGACCTGCTGTTTCAAGCCCAGCAGGTGCACCGGGCACATTTCGATGCCAACGCGGTGCAGGTGTCTACTCTACTGTCGATTAAAACCGGGGCCTGCCCGGAAGACTGCAAGTACTGCCCGCAGTCGGGCCACTACAACACCCAGTTGGAAAAAGAGAAGCTGCTAGAAATCGAGAAGGTAGTGGCCCAGGCCCAGGCGGCCAAAGAGGCCGGTGCCAGCCGCTTCTGCATGGGGGCCGCGTGGCGCAGCCCGCGGGATAAAGATTTAGTGGTGGTGGAAGAGATGGTGCGCCAGGTGAAAGCGCTGGGGCTTGAGACCTGCATGACGCTGGGTATGGTCGACGGCGAGCAGGCCACCCGGCTGGCCGCTGCCGGGCTGGACTACTACAACCACAACCTCGACACCTCCCCCGATTACTACGGCGAAATCATCACCACCCGCACCTACAGCGACCGCTTAGAGACCCTAGCCACCGTGCGCGACGCCGGTATGAAAGTGTGCTCTGGCGGTATTTTGGGCATGGGCGAAGGCGCGCAGGATCGCAGCGCGCTGCTGCAGCAGCTGGCTAAGCTCTCTCCGCACCCCGAATCCGTGCCTATCAACATGCTGGTCAAAGTGCCAGGAACGCCACTGGAGAACGTGGAGGATTTAGACCCGCTGGAATTCATCCGCGCCATTGCCGTGGCGCGCATCATGATGCCCCAAAGCCATGTGCGCCTCTCGGCGGGCCGCGAGCAGATGAGCGAATCCACCCAAGCGCTCGCCTTCTTGGCCGGTGCCAACTCCATTTTCTACGGCGACAAGCTGCTGACCACCAGTAACCCCCAGGCAGAGCGCGACCGTGCGCTGTTTGCCAAGCTGGGCCTGCATCCCGAGCGCCGCGATACCTGCGAAGACGATACACAGCGCGCCGAGCGGCTGGCCCAACAGGCGCAGCGTAACGCCCAGGCAGAGCGCGCTGCGGCGCTGGCGGTGGATGCCAGTGTCTGAGGTGTGGCACCAGCGCTTAGCGGTAGCCCGCGATGAGCGCGAGCGCCAGCAGCGCTGGCGCAACCGCCGCGTCTCTGCCCATGGGGCACTCGACTTTGCAGGCAACGACTATCTGGGCCTTGCCCAAGACCCACGGGTTCAGGCGGCCCAGGCCGAAGGCGCGAAACGCTTTGGCGCAGGGGCAGGGGCGTCTCACTTAGTCAGCGGGCACCTGGGCATTCACGATGCCTTGGAAGAAGCGCTGGCGGAGTGGACCGGACGCGAAAGAGCGCTACTGTTCTCCACGGGCTATATGGCAAACCTGGGCGTACTGCAGGCGCTAGCGGATTCGAACACCGCGATATTTCAGGACCGATTTAACCATGCCTCGCTGCTTGATGGTGGCGCGCTGAGCGGCGCCCGCTCCCGGCGCTACCACCACCGGGATGTCCACGACTTACAGCGTTTGCTTGCGCGCAGCACGACCACCCATAAGCTGGTGGTGAGCGACGGCGTGTTTAGTATGGATGGCGATATCGCTGACGTCGGCGAACTTGCCAACATCAGCCAGCAGCACGGCGCCTGGCTGATGATCGACGATGCCCACGGGCTCGGCGTGCTCGGGGAGAGCGGCGCAGGCTGCGTGGAGGGATTTGATAGCCAGGACGTGCCGATCTTGGTCGGCACCTTGGGCAAAGCGCTGGGCACCGCCGGGGCGTTTGTGGCGGGGGACGCCGCGCTGATTGAGCACCTGATTCAGTTTTCCCGCAGCTATGTGTACACCACCGCCCAACCGCCCAGTATTGCCGCCGCCACGCTAGAAGCGCTCACCATTGTCCAGCGGGAGCCGGAACACCGCCAGCGGCTCGCTCGCCATATTGACTACTTCCGCCAGCAAGCCAACGCCTTGGGGCTGCCGATCGGCCACTCACACACGCCGATTCAACCGCTGCTGCTGGGCAGCGAGCAGCGCACCCTGGCCTGGGCGGCCACATTCGATGAGCACGATCTCCAGGTAGGGGCGATTCGACCACCCACGGTGCCCAACGGCGAGTCGCGGCTGCGCATCACGTTAAGCGCCCGCCATACTCAACGGGATATTGATCGGCTACTGGAGGTCGCCGCCGCCTGCCTGAACGAGGAGCAGCGATGAAGCTCATCCTACTCTCGGGCTGGGGCGTCGACCGCCGTATATGGCAGACGCTGACGGAGCATTGGCCCAATACGGTCGTCCCCAGCGCAGTGGAGTGGCCCGGCTACGGCGAATCTCCTGCGCTACCTTCTCCCACGAGCATTGCAGCGCTCGCCGAGCGTATGGCACCCAAGCTGCCCAGCGATGCCGTCTGGGTGGGCTGGTCGCTAGGCGGGCTGCTGGCCACAGCGCTGCTCGATCACTTGCCGCCGCCCAAGGCCCTGCTGCTGCTGGGCGCAGGCAGCCGTTTTTGCAGTGACAAGGAAGATGGCGGTGTGACGAGCCAGGAGCTTGCCAGCTTTCAGCGCGCTTTCCGCCGCCACCCCGTTGCCACATGGCGGCACTTTCTACGCTGGCAGGCCCAGGGCGAACCCAATGCCCGCGAGGCCCACCGCCAGCTACGAGCACGGTTAGATGAGACACCCCACGCCGATACCGACACGCTCGCGCAAGGGCTCATGTGGCTTGAAACGCTGGATAACCGGGCACTGCTTGCCAACCCTCCCTGCCCTATCCGCCTATTAGCAGGCGCCCACGACCCGCTACTATCAAGCAGCACTCGCCAGCAAGCGCTTCGGCTGGAAGCCGCAGGACACTGCCCCATACTCTCCCAGCCCGCCCTACTGGCGACACGGCTGGTCGAGCAGGCCACGCGCGCGCTCCAGGAGTCGCGATGAACACACCGGTCACCTCGCTGCCACTGCCCCGTTGGCAGGAGCGTGTTGCTCGGGCTTTTTCCCGAGCGGCACCACGCTACGATGATCTCGCCAGCGCCCAGCGCGACATTGGCGAAGCGCTCTGGCAAAAGCTGCCGGAGAGCGCCCAGCATGTGCTCGACCTTGGCTGCGGCACCGGCTACTGGACCCAGCGGCTGACGACCCACTACCCAAACGCCACCATCACCGGGCTCGACCTGGCGCCGGGTATGCTCGCCCACGCCCAGGCGCAATATGGCGATGCCATACGCTGGCAACAGGGAGATGCCGCCGCGCTGCCGCTGGACGACGCAAGCGTGGATCTCGTGTTCTCTAACCTGGCGATTCAGTGGTGCCCGGATATCGGCGCGGTGATGCGGGAGTTGGCGCGGGTGCTCGCCCCTGACGGGCAGGCGCGCATCACCACGCTGCTGCCCGGCACGCTGAGCGAAGTCGCCACCGCCTGGCAGCGCCCCGAGGCCCTGTTGCAAACGCCGGATGCCAGCGCCGTACAGCGGGCGATTCAGCAAAGCGGCCTGATCCTTACCCAGCACGCCTGCGATCAGCGGCGTTTTTTCTACCCCGACCTGAATGCCGTGATGGCCTCCATCAAAGGCGTGGGCGCCCAAGTAGCCAGACCCAACGCTCGGCTGACCCGCCAAGCGCTTGCCACCGCTCAGGCCCGCTATGAATCGCTACGCACGCCGCAGGGGCTGCCGGTGAGCTACCACTGCCTGACGCTACAACTGGAAAGCGCGAGATGAACAACACCTATTTTGTCACCGGTACCGACACCGACGCGGGCAAAACCCTGGCCACCAGCGCGCTGCTGGGCGCCGCCCGCCAGCGCCAGCTCACCACGCTAGGGTTAAAGCCCATCGCCTCTGGCAGCGAGGCAACACCCAGCGGCCTGCGCAACCGCGACGCCCTAGCGCTACAGGCGCAAAGCTTCCCGCCGGTGGATTACCCAACGGTCAATCCGTGGGCCTTTGCTCCCGCCATTGCGCCGCATCTCGCCGCTCTGGAAGCAGGTGCCATGCTTAACGTGGCAAGCGTTACTCAGGCGCTCAGCGACACGTTAACCGGCACGCCACGGGATCTAACGCTAATCGAAGGCGCAGGCGGCTGGCGAGTGCCGCTGAACGAGGCGGAGGACTTTTCCGACCTGCCCCGCGCACTCGGGCTGCCGGTGATTCTGGTGGTTGGGCTGAAACTGGGCTGCCTTAACCATGCCCGGCTCACCGCCGAGGCCATCGCCGCCGATGGCTTAACGCTGGCGGGCTGGGTAGGCAGCGTGGTGGACCCCGCCTTTGCCGACGACAGCCCGCGCTTTGCGGCCAATGTGGCACTGCTAAAACGCGCCCTTCCCGCCCCTTGCTTGGGCATCATTCCTCATTTGGCTACGGCGGATGCGACCACCGCGCAGTGCTACCTCTCCCTTGATGCTCTGCTCCCCCTCGCCACCCAGGAGGCGACGCCATGAACTCCCCCGTTTGGCACCCCTATGCCCATCTCAAAACCCAAACGCCTGCGCCAAAAGTGGTCGGCGGCAGCGGCAGCTACTTTACGCTGGAAAGCGGCGAGCGCCTGCTGGATGCCACCTGCTCTTGGTGGTGCATGATTCACGGCTACGGCCATCCGCGCCTCGTCGCCGCCATCCGCGAGCAGGCTGGGGAGCTTTGCCATGTGATGCTGGGCGGCCTGACCCACGACCCCGCCGACCAGCTGGCAAGGGCGCTGGTACGCATCACCCCGCCGGGGCTGAACCATGTGTTCTTCTCCGATAGCGGCTCGGTGGGTATGGAAGTGGCCATGAAGATGGCGCTGCAGTATCAGGTGCTGAGCGGCCACCCCGGCAAGCGCAAAATGCTCTCGCTCATGAAGGCGTACCACGGCGACACCACCGGCTGCATGGCGGTGTGCGACCCCGAAGAGGGCATGCACAGCCTGTTCGCCAGCCTGCTGCCTCAGCACCACTTTGCCCCGGCCCCCACGGCCCCGTTCGACGCGACGCCGGAGCAGGTTGAGCAGGACCTCGCCGCGCTGCGGGAAGTGCTAGCGCGCCACCACCATGAAATTGCCGCGCTACTGATGGAGCCGCTGCTGCAAGCGGCGGGCGGGCTAAACATGACTTCACCCCACTACCTGCGCGGTGCGCGAGCGCTATGCGATGAGTTTGGCGTGCTGCTGATTTTTGATGAAGTCGCTACCGGCTTTGGCCGCACCGGCAAGCTGTTTGCCGCCGACCACGCGGGCGTCACGCCAGACATCATGGTGCTCTCCAAAGGGCTGACCGGCGGCTACTTGGGCCATGCGGCCACGCTGGCTACCGACCGGGTTCACGGGGCGTTCATTGGCGACAGTGAGCACCACGCTTTCATGCACGGCCCCACCTTTATGGGCAACCCGCTGGCCTGCCGCGTGGCGCTGGAGAGCCTGAAGGTGTTCGAGGAAGAGCACTACCTGGAGAAAATTGCCGCGCTCAGCCAAACGTTACAGCGCGAGCTATTAGAAGACGTAGCGCTGCGCGCACATCCCGCCGTAGCGGACGTGCGCGTATTAGGCGCAACGGCGGTAATCGAAGCCCACAGCAGCGAGGCGCTGAAAGGC
>NZ_JAMZBE010000009.1:0-46315 GCF_024158645.1 Halomonas sp. 707B3 | reverse complement strand
GGCGGGTTTGGTATTGGTCGCGGCGTAGGGATTGGCGTGGGTGGCTCCTTCGGCCCAGGTTTTGGCCAGCAGCCCGTTGAGGTAGAGCGGGTATCGCTGCTTGCCCGCGATGGCCATCTGCGCATTTCAAGGGACATTCGCCGCTTTGACCATCTTGGCGACCTGCGCGAATCCTACAGCGCCAGTAACGATGATTTCTGTGGCCGTTTCCAGGAAGCTTTCTCGTCATCCGTCACACCGCAGGGGGCATCATGACATCGTTCCGCCGCGCCTTATATCCAGCACTTACGCTATGCGCTGCGTTATGGTTGGCAGGCTGTGCCACCACGCAACCTCTTGAACCGCGCGAGCTGCGCTATAGCGCGCCAATGGAGCAAACCTTCCGCGAGGCGGTGGCACTGATGATGGAGCAGGGCTATGTGATACGCCACGCTGACTTGACCTTAGGGCGCGCCGAGGCAAGCCTGGCACGCTGGCCGGAGTATCGCATCCAACTACAAGTAAGCGATGCACAAGGAGGCAGCTTAGTGAGCGTGTCGGCGCTGCGCGGTAGCCAGCCGATACCGCCTTATGTGCTAGATCCCTGGCTCGTGGAGTTACAGCGCAAATTAGGAGAATTACCGTGATAAGAGCATGGCCACGGGTATCGGTTCGGCGCACCTGTCAGGCGTTGGTGGTGGGTAGCCTGTTGGCTAGCCATTTAGCTATGGCGCACCCCCATGGCTGGATCGATATGAGCGTGCGGGTCATCACCGATGATAACGGTGTGGCAACCGGGCTTCACCAAACATGGCGGATGGACCCTTTTTATAGTTTGGTCGTGTTTGAGGAGTTGCAGCAGGTACCGGGCGGCAGCATGGAAGAGGGGCTTGACCAGCTCGGAGGAGAAATTCGCGATAATCTGGCGGCCCAACACTACTTTACCGAAGTGCGCATCGGCAGCGAAAAACAGTCCTTTGGTGATGTGACCGAGTACACCGCACTGGAGCGGGACGGCCGTTTAACCTTTATGTTTATTTTACCGCTGACCTCACCCCAGCCTTTGAGCGGTCAGGTGCTGGAGTATCAAGTCTTCGACCCCACGTACTACATCGAGATGGTACACGAGGAGGAGGGCGACGAGCCCTCTCCTCAGGCGCTGATTCTCAACGGCGAACCTGAGTGCGCGCTCAGCGTACTGTCCGCCGACCCAGACCCAGAGCTGGTTATGCAGGCGGCGCTGCTGGATACGGACGAAGAGGGTGAGCCAGGGCTAGGTCGCCACTTTGCGGAAACGGGGCGGGTCGATTGCCGCTAGCGGCCAGCTAGGGCGTTCATGTATAAAGTGTTACTTTATATCTTTTGTGCGGAGGGGGAATGCTGTTAACGGGACGACAGTTGGCCACCGGTGCCCTGGTGCTATTAGGCGTGGCGCTGCTGGTGTGGGCGGTACAGGCGAACTTACAGGGTGCCAGCCTGCAGCTACTTACGTGGCAGCGCGAGTTACACCGTAGCCTGACCCTGGCGATTACCGAGTTGTCACGCACGCCCTCCACCGGCACGTGGCTAACGCTGCTTGGCGTGAGCTTCGCCTACGGCGTGTTTCATGCCGCTGGGCCGGGGCACGGTAAAGCAGTATTGGCCACCTATTTGGCGTCTCATGGCGGTGCGACTCGCCGGGCGCTGGGGCTCTCGTTTGCCGCATCGCTGCTGCAGGGCGTAACGGCCATTGCGATGGTGGCGGTATTGGTACACGGGCTAGGCTGGGTGACGCGTCAAGCCATGGGCAGCGTGGTATGGGTGGAGCAGGCCAGCTTTCTGCTGGTAGCGCTATTAGGGGCTTGGCTCTGCTGGCGGGCGGTGAAGCAGCTGCGCCACGCCTACGCGGCTCGCAATAAGCCCGTGGTAGAGCACACGCATGCTCATGACCACAGCCACGACCATACCCACTGCTGTGGCGGTGCCCATCACCTTGAACCCGAGCAGGCGTTGGATTGGCGTACGGCCTTGATGACCGTCGGGGCGATTGGTATGCGCCCCTGCAGCGGAGCGATCTTGATGCTAGGTGCCGCGAGCCTTTTGGGCCAATTTTACGTGGGGGTCGCGTCGGTGGTGGCGATGTCGCTGGGCACGGGCATTACCGTGTCGATACTGGCCCTGGCGAGTATTGTAGCCCGAGGGTGGGCCACCAAGCGGCTTCAGAAGCAGAGCCAGCAGCGGGTCGAGAAAGCCGCGGGCTGGGCGGCGCTCACCGGTGGGGCAGTGATTGTTGCGCTGGGTATTTCCTTGGCGCTGGCCGGTGCGGCACAGCCTGCCAGCGGCCCGTTACTCAACGAGCCGCCCGCGCGTGGTTCGCTGCTGGGCGGTTAAGTCTAAAGTGCCAGCCCCTCAATTTGCGCTAGCAGCTGTTCCCGTCGCTCCCCCTGCTGGGCGAGCTCATAAGGCTTGGGAGTGCCGTTGCCCCACACCGGCGCGGGCCAGCTAGCGTCATCGGTATAGCGCACCACTAAATGGATATGTAGCTGGCTGACCACGTTGCCCAGCGTGGCGATATTGAGCTTGTCGCCCTGGAAGGCCTCTTTCATGGCAGCGCCCAGTTGAGTGGCCTCCTGCCAGAGCTGCGCTTGCTCCTCTTGACTGAGTTCAAACACTTCGCTGACCGATGCCACCTTGGGCACGAGCACGACCCAGGGATAACGGGCGTCATTCATCAACAGCGCTCGGCAGAGCGGAAGATCCGCTAAGGGTAGGGTATCTGCTTCTAAGCGTGGGTCGAGTTCAAAGGTTGCCAAGCGGAGTGCTCCTAAGCCAAACGGTTTGGCAAGCATCATAGCAGGCAGCGGATAACTCAGGGAAAACAGGCGAAATTATTAAAATCTGTTACGCTGAAAACACTCCCAGGCGGTAAGGCTGCCGCCGGAGCTTCCCGATGTTGAATGACTTGTTAAGGAGAACACGATGAAAAAACTACTGGCGACTAGCTTTATTCTGCTCATCACTGCGGGTGCTCTAGCGGGCTGCAACACCATTGCAGGGGCAGGACAAGACGTTGAAGAGGGCGGCCAAGCAGTACAGGACGCCGCGAGTTAAGGTTCGGTCTAACGGCTTGTTGTGCAATGTGCGGGCTAGGCAGCAATGCCTGGCCCGCACTGCTATCGAGACAGGGATTTGTGGAGGGAGGTAAACAATGACGCCAGGAAAGCTTTGGATGACCATCACTCAGCGCCATATAAAAGGTCTGGGCAGTGCGCTGGCCGTGATGCTGCTAGCCGGGTGTAGCAGCGCGCCCAATGAGCCTGCCGCGCCTAACCCGCCGACGGTTGATCAAACCGCGCCAACTAGCCAAGCATGCGATGCCAGCGCCGTGCAGTATGCCATTGGTGCGCCCTTTGATGAGGCCAACATGGCGACGCTCGAAGAGCAGAGCGGCGCCCGTCAGGTGCGTGTGCTGCGCCCCGGCAGCGCCGCGACCATGGACTACCGCGATGATCGGCTTAATATTCACTTGGAAAGCAACGACATGATCGAGGCGCTGCGCTGCGGCTAACGCAAAATCAGCCACACGCAGGCGGCGGTGAGTACGCCCATGGTGATGTTAAACCCGCGCCATGCTCGATCGCTTTTGATCCACTGCCCGATGGCGCTGCCAAACGCTGCCCACAGCGCAATGCAGGGCAGCGCCACTAGCTCCGCAAACCCGGCCAGTACTAAGGCATTGATGACCGGCTGGCCGCTTTCCGGTAGAAAACCCGCCATCAGCGCCAGCCCCATCACCCACGCTTTGGGGTTAGCGAACTGGAACATGGCCGCCTGCCAAAAGGTCAGCGGCACCCCGTGCTGGCTACCGTGTAAGTTGGGCGGCGGTGCGGTGGCGATTTTCCAGGCGAGGTAGAGCAAATAAGCACTCCCTACCCAGCGCAGCGTGGTTTGCACCACCGGGAAGCGTTCAAACAGTACGCCTAACCCCAGCGCAATGCCGGCAAACAGTAAAAAGCAGCCTCCTAAAATCCCCCACATATGTGGCATCGTACGTCGAAAGCCAAAGTTAGCCCCCGAGGCGGTAAGCATGATGTTATTGGGCCCAGGGGTGAGCGTCATCGACATCATATAGAGCGCGGCAGGGCCAAGGATTAGCCATTCACTATTCATTTTTGTACCCATACAATTGTGATGATTGAGTTGTTGGTGGGCGTTTTTGTTAGCATAATGTGGCTAATTTTCACGTCAAAGGTTTTATTGTCACCATGACAATTTGGGTGCCTACGCTTGAACACATAACCGGACCGCGCTATCGGGCGATTGCCCAGGCGATTGGTGATGCCATTACCAGCGGTGAATTAGCGCCAGATGACAAGCTGCCGCCTCAGCGACGATTGGCGGATGCGTTAGGCGTCACCGTGGGCACGGTCACCCGTGGCTATGCCGAAGCAGAGCATCGCGGCTGGGTGAGTGCCCGGGTAGGCAGCGGCACCTACGTGAAACAGCGCGGGCCAGCCCGTGTATTTGGCGGTCAGCCTGCCACGCAAGCCGGTGACGACACGATTGATTTAAGCCTCAGTCTACCGCCGCCCCACCCCCTGCGAGAGCAGGCGATGAGCACGGCACTGAGTGCGTTAAGCACCTCGGCGGATGCGCTCAGGCGCAGCGTGGCTTACTCAAGCTCCCAGGGCAGCGACTACCACCGCGCTTATCTCTCCCAGTGGCTCACGCAGTTAGGCATGACCCTGAGTGCTGACGAACTGCTGATTACTCAAGGCGGGCAGCACGGCATTAGCCTGGCGCTCGGCACACTTTTGCGCCCGGGGGAGCTGATCGCCGCGGATGCGCTGACGTACCCAGGGGCGATTAGCGCAGCCCAGCAGGCGCATCTCAAGGTGGTCGGCATTCCCTTTGATCAAGATGGGATGTGTATGGAGGCGTTGGAAGCACAGTGCGCTCGCCAGCCGCCCCGCTTGATTTACCTCACCCCCGATCAAAACAACCCCACCGGCCTCTGCCTGAGCGAAGCGCGCCGGGAGCAGCTCGTGGCGTTAGCAAGGCGCTACGATATATGGCTGCTGGAGGATGGCGTGCAGTACCTACCCGTTGAACAGCGCGGCACGCCGCTGTATCAGCTCGCGCCAGAGCGCACGCTGTTTGTGTTTAGCACGGCGAAAGTACTGGCAGGCGGGCTGCGTATGGGCGTGCTGCGCGCGCCGCCTGCGTTGTTGGAGCGGCTGGCGGCGGCATTGAGGGCTCAAAGTTGGATGGTGCCACCGCTCATGGTGGATTTGGTCTGCCACTGGGTGAGCCAGCCCACCGCACACGAGCTGCTGGCGTGGCAAACCCAGGAGCTGGCAGCGCGCCAGCAGATCGTGACGGACTATCTGGCGGGCTATTCGCTGAGCCGCCAGCCAAACGGCAGCAATGTATGGCTAACGCTACCCGATGGCGTGCGGGCGCTAGAGCTGTGCGAACGGCTCAGTCAGCAGGGCGTCAAAGTGACCAACGCGGAACCCTTCTGCGTGGGCAGCGCCCCCGCACCCCAGGCGGTGCGGATTTGCATCGGGGCCGCCGCCGACCAAACGGCGCTCAAGCGTGCGCTGGTGATCCTTCGAGCGAGCCTTGAGCAGCCGCCCCTGGCAACCGCAACGGTCTAGTTAGTCGTAGCGGTCTTTCCAGCCTTGGTGGCGTACCTGCTCTTTAAGCATTTCGAGTACGTCGTAAAGCACTTGCTCGGTCACTTTTGCGCTGGTGTCGTCGACGGTTAGCCAGCTGTCAAAGCCATTTTCAGCCGTGCGCTCCACGAGCTGGCGGAAGGCGGGGGAGTGCATGCCCTGGGCCATTTCATCTACCAACCGCTGGGCGACGCTGCTGATCGAGGCTTGCATCGCACTGGACGCGGTCTGCCCCATGGGTAAGCGGTGCAGCCGTCGAATTTCCGGGCTCTCCCGCAGCGTGCGGCTCACCAGATCATCGATGGCCGCCATAATGGCGGGGCGATTTTGCTGATAGGCTCGGCCTGCCGTGGCTTCCAAGCGCTCGGCAATTTCATGGATCAGCTGGGTTTTACGCGGCATGATCACCCGCTCAATGACGCGCTCGGTGAGCGAGTCGCTGGCCACGATCTGCTCCTGAACATTGCCCAGCAGGCGTAGCGCAATACGGTCAGAGAGTTCTTCCAGCAGAATATCGTAGTACTTAGCGAAGAACTGATAGATCGTCCAGTGGGTGACGTTAATCAAGCGCAGCCGATGCAAACGGTGCAGGAGCGCTATAACGCGAAACACGCGCAGCCAACGGAACCCGCTGAGCGGAATGCAGCCTAGTACGTCGTACCAGTGCACAAAGGGGTAAAAGAACCAGCGGTGATAGCGCCGCTCGGCAATTGCCACGGCCCAGCCCAGCAGCACATCGGCAATAAAGAAACTGACAAAGACCAAATCAATGGCAATAAATCGGCTGTGAATCGCCGTATCGTAAAAACGGTGAAAACCGGGCGCGATAGCGGCAATCGCTTGGTTGATCGGGCCAATCAGAAACAGCGAGTCAAACAGCAGCAGGCTAAGGTTAATAATAACGGCGGCGAGGATCAGCAGATCCCAGCCGATGTGCGCATACTCAACGGCCTTGGGCAGGTGGGGATAGCGCTGCCTGATGGGCATGATGACTCCTTGTCGTTGAAAGTAGAGCAGCGCTTAGCGCTGCTGGTGATGCTGCTGGGTCAGCTCCTCTTCACGCTCTGCCTGTTTGCGTAGCTTCTTGCGCAGCGCGGCTTTTTCGAAGCGCAGCTTCTGCAGCGGGGTCTCCAGCGCCAGGGGCGGCACCCGGGCAGGTTTGCCGTCGGCGTCCACGGCCACCATGGTGAGGTAACAGCTATTGGTATGGCGAATCAGCTTCTGGCGAATATCCTCGGCCACTACCTTAATGCCAATTTCCATGGAGGAGCGCCCCACGTGATTCACGCTGGCGAGAAACGTCACCAGCTCGCCTACATGGATCGGCTGTTTGAACAGTACCTGATCCACCGAGAGCGTTACCACGTAGTGGCCGGAGTAGCGGCTGGCGCAGGCGTAGGCGACTTCATCGAGCTTTTTAAGAATAGCACCGCCGTGCACTTTACCGCTGAAGTTCGCCATGTCCGGCGTCATCAAGACCGTCATGGAGAGCTCGTGCTGGCCCGGTAAGGCGCTGTGTTCAAGGCCCTGGTCTGGGGCATTGGGTACAGCAGAGGCGTCGGACATAAAGGTCACCTTACGATTAAAAATGCCCGCCCCCAGGCGATACCACAGGGACGGGCGTTGACGTCGTGCTTAGCTGCTTAGAACCACACTAAGCCCACGGAAATGATAATACCGGTAATGAACAGCTGGATCAGGCAGAAGCCCATGATGTCCTTAGCTTTCAAGCCGGCAATCGCCAGCACTGGCAGTGCCCAGAACGGCTGCAGCAGGTTAGTCCAGGCATCGCCCCAAGCCACCGCCATCGCCACGCGGGCAATATCGGCACCCAGCGCTTCTGCGGCAGGCAGCATGACCGGCGCCTGTACCGCCCACTGGCCACCACCGGAAGGCACAAACAGGTTCACGATACCGGCACTAATAAACGACCAGAACGGCAGCGAGTTAGCGGTTGCAAACGAGACCAGCCACTCCGACATGCTCTGGGCCAGGCCCGACTGCACCATGATCGCCATAATGCCCGCATAAAAGGGGAACTGAATCACGATACCCGCGCCGCCTTTAATGGCCTCGTTCAGGCTGATGAGCAGGTTACGGGGCGTGCGGTGCAACACAATGGCCAGGAACAGGAACATGAAGTTCACCACGTTCAAGTTCAAACCACCGTCGCGCAGCAGGAAGTGATCCAGCAGGAACAGTAGGCCCGGCACGCCCACCAGCAGCGCCAGCGGCATGCTGTTTTCAAGCTTTTCAGCAGGGCGAGTAATACGGCCCACGGGTTCTGGCTCGTCGTCGAGCAGTTTGGGATCGACGTACACGCTGTCTTTTTCATCGGGCAGCATCATACGGTTGACCAGCGGCACGGCGATAAAGAGACACACCACAATGGCCAAGTTGAAGAAGGCGAAAATAGTCGAGCCAGTGCCAATCACGCCGATCTGGTCCGCAGAGAAGTGGCCTTCGGTGGCAATCGTCAGCGGCACCGAGCCTGCCAAGCCTCCGTGCCACACCACGAAGCCCGAGTAGGCACTGGCCACCAGCAGGCGGTAATCAACCTTAATCACACGCGCCAGCTCTTTGGCGAACAGGGCACCGACCACCAAGCCAAAGCCCCAGTTGATCCAGCTAGCGGCTAAAGAGACCAGCGTGACGAGAATAATTGCGCCGCCGGGTGACTTCGCCGTACCGGCAATTTTTTGCAGAATGCGTTTTACCGGTGGTGAGCTTGCCAGCATAAAACCGGTGACCAGCACGAGCAGCATCTGCATCGAGAAGGTGAGTAGCCCCCAGAAACCGTCGCCCCACATACGCAGCACGGCCAAGGGCGTTTGACGCTCCACTGCAATGGCGGCCACAGCGGCAATCAGGGTCAACAATAGAACGAAGATATACGGGTCTGGTAAATAACGCTCGACCAGCTTAACTGCTGGTTTTGATATGAGTTTTAGCATGGAGTGCTCACTTTATTCGTTATTAGGAAGTGCGCGGCTAATATACGGCGGTGCGGCACAATTTTCACCCCTCAACGGCCAATGCGCAGAGTGCTTAGCTTCTACACATAACGTTACGTTAGCGCAGTTTGCTAGCCCTGCCCGTTGTGGCGTTCAACGCTGCTGATCAAAGGTGAGAAACGCTGGAAGACGCACGCCAGCGGGTAAGCCGGTAGCGGCGGTAGTAGCCAATCAGCACGGCCGAGCGGGTAAGGGTGAAGAGCGTAAACGCCAGCCAGAGGCCGTGATTGCCCAGCCCCTGGCAGAACCACCAAGTAGGCAGGTAGACCGCGAGGCCCGCAAAAATGCTGTTGCGCATCTCGCGTACCGCCGTGGTGCCGATAAACACGCCGTCAAGCAGGTAGCTCCAGACGGCAATCAGCGGCATGACCACCATCCACGGCAAATAGCTGGCGGCGGTGGCGCGCACGTCGCTCAATCCGGTCAGCATTGCGATCAGTTGATTACCACCCAGGGCAAAAAGCAGCGCCGCCGCAGCGGATGTCCAGAAAGAAAACTGTGCCGTGGCCCGCACCGTGGCGGCAAACTCTCGCCAATCGCGACGCCCGTAAGCGCGCCCTACTAGCGACTCAGCCGCGTGGGCAAAGCCATCCAGCGCGTAGCTGGTCAGCATAATAAATTGCAGCAGCACGGCATTGGCGGCGAGCACGGTATCGCCCTGACGGGCGCCTTGCGCTGTAAAAAACGCCATGGCAAACAGTAGTCCAAGCGTTCGCACAAACAGGTTCGCATTAACACTAAATAGCGCCGAATAGGCCTGCAGTGCCAATAGGCGCTGGCGTTGAAAGTGGCCTTCAAGATGCCCCAGCTGGCGCAGCACCAAGTAGCCACCGAACAGCAGCGCGCTGTAGTCAGCGAGCACGCTAGCCAGCGCTACGCCGTTACTGGTCATCCCCAGGCCCACCACAAACCATAGGTCAAGCACGATATTGACGCTGTTGGTCAGTACTAGAATCATCAGCGTGACGCGGGAGTTCTGCTGCCCTAAAAACCACCCCAAAATGGCGTAGTTGGCCAGTACGGCAGGGGCAGACCAGAGGCGAATCTCGGCATACTCGCGGGCCAGCGGCGTGGCCTGTACGCTGCCATCTAGTAGCCACAGGCCAAGCGAGATGAGCGGTGTGCCAAACACGATTAATAGTGTGCCGATGACACCTGCCATGATCAGCGACTGGCCTAGCAAGTTGCGCACGTCACTAGGCGACTCGCGCCCTATCGCCTGGGCCACCAGCCCTGTGGTGCCCATGCGCAAAAAGCCAAAGCCCCAATAAAGGAAGCTAAATAGGGTGGCACCGAGGGTAACGCCGGCTAAATAGCGGGAGTCGGGTAGATGCCCGACCACAGCGGTATCTACCAGGCCCAGCAAGGGCACGGTGATATTTGACAAAATGATGGGCCAAGCGAGGGTCCAAATACGCATTCAGAGTGACCTTCGCTCGCAGACGTTCAGGCACATCTTAAGTGGGAAAGTTAAGCGGCAGTAATGATGCGGTACTTCTCCATCAACTGCTCTTGGGTCTCGGGGCGCTCTGGGTCGAGGGGAATACAGTCCACCGGGCACACCTGCTGGCACTGAGGTTCGTCGAAGTGGCCGACGCACTCGGTGCACAGGTTGGGGTTGATCACGTAAATCTCCTCACCGGGAGAGATCGCGTCGTTGGGGCATTCCGGTTCGCAGACGTCGCAGTTAATGCATTCGTCGGTGATCATCAGGGCCATGGGTATACCTCACGAATGGCGTGTCACTCGGGTTTTAGATACCCGAGTGTTTTACTCAACAATATCGATAGCTAGGTAGTGTAGTGCTTACGCAGCGCCTCTGCGACCTGCGGGTGCACCAGCGGGGAAATATCGCCACCCAGCTTGGCAATTTCCCGCACGATGGTCGAGGAGATATAAGAGTTTTCCACTGCCGGGGTAAGAAACACGCTTTCAAGCTCAGGATTTTGAGCGCGGTTCATATTGGCCAGCTGCAGCTCGTACTCAAAATCTGAGACCGCGCGCAGGCCGCGCAGAATAATCGTCGCGCCCTGTTCGTGCATCATGGTAGTGAGCAGCGTCGAGAAGCCAATCACGCTGACATTCGGCAGCGATGCGCACACCGATTGGGCCAGCGCAATTCGAGTATCCAAATCCAGGCTCGGGTGTTTGCCGGGGCTGGCCGCCACGGCAATCACCACTTTGTCGAACATCCGCGCGCCGCGCTCAATCAGGTCGAAGTGGCCGTTGGTGATCGGGTCGAACGTGCCAGGATAGACAGCGATATTCTCGCGATGCGCGCTCATGACGGCGTCTCCTCATCCAGTGAACCAAACGGATTATCGGCGACCAGCGAAACCGCGTGGTCATAGCCGGGAATGTGGATACGGTCTGCGTGAACCTCAAGCTCCGGGCCTTCCAGCACCGCTTCGCCAAACTGGTACCGGGGGGCGTAGCGCCCGCGATCGGCCTCGGCGAGATAGGCAGCGGCGTTAACGCGTACCGCTTCGCGGCGACCTTTCCACGCTTCTATCGCGGCGCTGCCGTGGCGCTTGGTGAGTAGACGCTCGGTCACCTCTGGCGAGAGCACCACGCCGGTGGCGTTATTACCGCCAAAGCCTTTGGCGTTGATAAAGGCAGCATCGGCGGTAAATGCTTGAGGCGTCGTGAAAAAGCGCAGCCGCTCGGCGTAGACGTCATCGGCCACCGCATCCAGCGTGGGGATACCCGGCAGCAAACCATGGGCGAAGCTGCCCAGGGCGCTGGCCAGCTGATCACCTGCCGCTGACCCTTGGGAGTGGCCGATGAACGCTTTAATAGCCACCACCGGCCACTGCTTGATGCCGTTAGCGCGGGCGATTTCATCGAATACGTGGGATTCGGTGGTGCGGTTTTTCGGCGTGCTGGTGCCGTGGGCATGAAGGAAGGTGCGCTCTTTCAGCGCGGTCTCTCCCAGCATGTCTTTGACCAGCGCGGCGGCTTTACCCAGGGTGATGTAGTTGCCGATGCCCGGCGCGGAGATAGAGCGCTTGTAGCCATCGGCGTTAACGAACACCTCTGGCACCGACCCTAAGATGTCAGCTCCTAGCTCCAGCGCCAAGCTGTCATCCATCAACAGCACAAATTGACTGGCTTCAGCCATGGTAAAGCCGCAGTTGCGAGCGAAGGGGCGGCAGGCGCGTTGGTAGTCAGCGTCGGTGAGCAGCTCCAGCGCATCAAGGGTTTTCAGGCTGGCATCGTCTGCCAGCGCGCCCATGGCGCGAAAGCCTTCAATAATCTCTGGCGTGATCGGCGCATCGGCGGTGCCCACCATCACCACCCGGCGACGGCCAGCGCGGATATCGTCAATGCCCAGGCGCAGGTTGTAGAGGAAGCTGGCGCAGGCGCCTAGCGCTGCGCCGGTGCCGCCTACGCTGCCGAGTACGTAGGCATTGAGGAAGTCAGCGGGCATCTGTCCATAGCCCAGCGGCATCTGCTTGGAGGTGGCGCGCTGGCCGGTCACCAAGCTTTTCAATAAGCCACCCCAGCCCTGGTCATCGAGCTGGCCAATCGAGTTGCCCGCGTACACAGCGATATGGTCGGGGTTGAGCTGCTGGCGCAGGGTTTCCCAAGAGAGGCCGCTGGCGCCCAAGCAGTCGCTGGCGCCAAACACCGCCATGGAGAGCCCGCGAGGATGGTGCACGCTGCGGTAAAGGCTGGCTGGGTCAAAGCCGCTCGGCAGTTGCGCGGCAGCCCGCACTTTAGGCTCTTGGGCGTCCGGTAGCAGCACGTCGAAGATGCCCGCAGGAATAGTCACCTCGACTTCACGGGCATCGATTTCGCGCACCTGCCACCCATCGGGCAACTGGTCGGGTAGCTGGCGGCGGCGCAGTGTCACGCGCAGCGGCTCTGCCAGCGCCAGATCGGCTCGTCGGTTTGCCGGCAGGCCAGGGGCGAGAAAGCGCGGGTCTTCATTGCGGCGAATCAGCGTGTGGTTAAGCACCTGATCGCGCAGCATTTGGGCAGGGGCGTCAATGGGCTGCCCTGCGCTGTCGTGCCATCCGTTGTCGGAGTGCTCGGCAAGGCGCATAAGCGCTGCCAAGCTTTCCACGGTTTGGCGCTGCTGGTCAGCAGGAAGAGCATCAAGCACGGTGCGGCGGAAGGCCTGATGGCCCGAGGTTCTGCCGGCGGGATTGATGCCGCCCATGCCGACAATCACCGGTAAGTGTGACAAGCCGGGTTCCTCGTGGTGCGGTGGTTTTTAATAACGGTTATTGTCAGACCGTGTCGAAAACCTTAACCGATCTGAGCTTAATAGTGAGCTTACAAAAAGGCTCGGGCGTGATCATAGCACCGGGCGTGCAACGGCGTCATGCCGAGTGCGCGGGAGACTGATAGAATCACGCTTTTTTTAACCCAGGGGATGGGATGGCATGCAGCACACCTCACGGCCAGTGATTTCCAATCAGCCAGGTCCGCATCACGATGTGGCGCGCCGAGTAGCGCGCGCGTTAGCGCATCCGCTGCGCAAACCCATTGCTGACCACACGCGCCGAGCGTTTGAGCAGGCCGATGCGTGGCGCCAGCAGCACTCTGCACCGTTGATTCTCGACGCAGGTTGCGGGGTAGGGCTATCGACCCGGCGGATAGCCATACAGTTCCCCCACCACAGCGTGATTGGCGTTGACCGAAGTGAGGATCGTCTGGGCCGGGAGCACGGTGAGCTGCCGGAAAACGCCCTGCTGGTGCGTGCCGATCTGGTCGATTTCTGGCGACTGGCCCTGGAAGCAGGCTGGAAGCCCGAGCGCCACTACCTGCTGTATCCCAACCCTTATCCTAAATCAGCACACTTGAAAATGCGCTGGCATGGCCATCCGGTTTTCCCCACACTGTTAGCCCTGGGCGGACAGCTGGAGCTGCGTTCGAACTGGCAGCTCTATGTGGAAGAGTTTGCCCAGGCCGTGGCGGTCGTCACCGGCCAAGTGGCAAGCGTTGCCCCGCTGCACCCTAACGGTGACTATCTCACCCCGTTTGAAGCCAAATATGACCAAAGTGGCCAAACACTTTGGCGTTTGTGCATCGACCTGGAGCGCCCATGACGTTTGTTTATTTGATTCTCGCGATTGTGGCAGAGGTGATTGCCACCAGTGCGTTAAAAGCCTCTGTGGGTTTTACTCGGCCACTGCCGAGCCTGCTGGTCGTTGGAGGCTACGGGGTGGCGTTCTATTTATTGAGCCTGGTACTACGTACGCTGCCGGTAGGGATTACCTACGCCATTTGGGCGGGCTTAGGTATTGTCTTGGTCACCCTGGTCGGGATTGTCGTCTTTGGTGAAAAGCCCGACCTGCCTGCGGTGTTTGGCATCAGCCTGATTGTGGCCGGGGTGGTCACTCTGCAGGTCTTCTCTAAAATGAATGTGCATTGAGGTAGTGGAACGTGACGTGTTTTCTTAACTTACCTGGGCGATGGCTGCGCGGCAGCGTGGTAGCGGGCGTGGCGACCGCTGCGCTATGTGTCAGTTCAATGCTCTGGGCAGATTTTACCCGGTTGAGCCAGCTAGAGGCCAAAGGGTTTTCGGTGAGCGCCGAGGCGCGCTTGCTGGATGCGGATAGCGGCAGCAACCCGCTGCTGGGCAGACTTAATCCAGAGCGTCAGCTCTCACCCGCCTCGGTGACAAAAGCCTATATGTCGGCCGCGCTGCTTAATCGTTTCGGCCCCCAGCATCGCTTCACTAGCCAGTTAGTGAGTACCGGCCAAGTGGATAACGGCGTGCTACGCGGTGATTTGGTCTTTGAAGGTGGTGGTGACCCTGGCCTGACGACGGAAGATCTTTGGCGGCTCGTCCAGCGGCTGCAGCTCGCTGGGGTCAAGCGGGTAGAGGGAGCGCTGGTGGTCAGCCAGTGGCGCTTTGGCCCGGTGGAGTGCATTACCACTGACCGCTGCAATGCACGTACGCGCGTTGCCAATGCCTATAGTGCGCCGTTAACCTCCGCTGGGGTTAACTTCGGCACTTGGTGTGTCAACGTCGCACCTGCGGCAACCCCCGGCGAGCCTGCGCGGGTAGGGCTATGTGATAGCCAGGCGCCGCTGGTGGCTATTGATAATCAGGTGGTCACACGCCCGGCGAATAGCGGTACGGAAATCAGTGCCGAGCGAATTACTGACGAGCGGGGCGATGTCATACGCCTGACGGGGCAAATTTCCACCAACGCTATCGCTCGGGATGTTTACCGTGGCGCAGGTGACGCCGCTGAAAAAACCGCTCAGGTAATGCTCAGCATGCTCAATCAGGCGGGCGTTAGCGTGCGTGACCCGTGGCGGGTAAGCTCAACCCAGCCGCCAAGCAGCGCCCAGCGCCTTGCCGCAGTGGATAGCCAGCCGCTCCAGGAGCTGATACTGCGCACCATGAACTACTCCAATAACTATATGGCCGACGTGCTGGCGCTGAACTTGGTGGAAACACCCCAAGCGCAGCTGCGTCAGGCAGGGCAGGCCATTGAAACCTATGTGCAGAGCTTGCCTGGGCACGGCCCGGTCACACTGCACAGCGGCAGCGGTTTAACCACCGATAACCGCACCTCGGCGCACGGTGTCAACGTAATGCTGGAGGACATGTTCCGCCAAAGCGCGCTGTTCCCAAGCTTCGTGGCCTCTTTCCAGTCGCCCGCCAACGGCGTGATGCGCTTTATCCGTCGTGGCTCACCTACCTTTCAAAATAACGTCATGCTGAAAACCGGCACGCTCAACCAGCCGTTTGCCGTACGTGCCGCGGCGGGCTATTTCCGCACGGCCCAAGGGCGCTGGGGGGTGTTTAGCGTGTTAGTGAACGGTAGCGGCAGTACGCCCTATCTCAGCTGGCCCGAGGTGCTTGACCCACTGTCGTTAGATCTAGATGCAATGATTTTAGCTAATTAATTAAACGCTTAGGTGAGGCAACGGGCATGAAGCCACGTCACACGGGGTTAACCCATTTACTGCACTCCACGCGCTACTCTTGGAAAGGCCTGAAGGCGGCGTTTCGTAATGAGTCTGCCTTTCGTCAGGAGTTGGCGATTACCGCCGTGCTGCTGCCGTTTGCCTGGTGGATCGGCGAAGGCCCATTAAGCTGGCTGCTGCTGGTCGGCAGCTTGTTTTTAGTGTTGATCGTCGAGCTATTGAACAGCGCGATTGAGAACGTGGTCGACCGTATTGGCACCGAACACCACGAGCTATCTGGGCGTGCAAAGGACATTGGCTCAGCGGCAGTGATGCTGTCGCTGATGATGGCGGGCCTGACCTGGGGGCTGTTAGGCTGGGAAAAATGGATGGGCTAGTTCGCCCGCTGCTCCTTCAATAACCATAACAGGCGCTTGGCAGAGAGGTGTTTATGCAGACCAATGATGCGTTATTCCCCACGACAACGCTTCCCAAAGCGCTTGCACCTGCTGCCGAACAGGCACAGCAGCGCCTCAGCGAGGCCCTAAGCCAGGCGGATAATATCGCCTCAATGACCAAGCAGCCGCTGCCCTCCAGCAGTTGGGAGGCGCTCGCTCCTGCCCGCCGGGAAGCGCTGGCTCGAGTGGTCACTATCTCCACCTTCGCCCTTGATACGCTGGCGCGCTTTCCCCACTGGCTGGCCGAGCTGGATGCGGCAGGGGAGTTGGATAGCGCGCCCAGCAAAGAAGCGCTGACTCAGTGGTTGGATGATGCCCTGGAGAGCGCCGAGGACGAAGATGCCCTGCACCGGGCGCTGCGCCGTTTTCGTCGAGCGCGCATGCTGGGCATTGTTTGGCGCG
This sequence comes from Halomonas sp. 707B3, assembly GCF_024158645.1. NCBI lineage: Bacteria > Pseudomonadati > Pseudomonadota > Gammaproteobacteria > Oceanospirillales > Halomonadaceae > Halomonas > Halomonas sp. 707B3. The sequence continues at coordinate 29,932 of NZ_JAMZBE010000009.1, read as the reverse complement.
ATCTAAATCGCCTCGACGGTGCCACCATGTGGGATACCGCCCGATCGGTCTCTTGGCTGGCGGAAGTGTGCACCGAAGCGGCGCTTGGCTGGCTGGAGCGTTTTTATGCATCCCGCTGGGGGACGCCTGCCGCTCGCAGTGATGGTGAGCCTCAGCGGCTGGTGGTACTGGGTATGGGTAAGTTGGGCGCGGGTGAACTCAACCTCTCGTCGGATATCGATCTGATTTTTGCCTTCCCTGAAAAGGGCGAGACTGAAGGCGGTCGCAAACCGCTAGAGCATCAAGAGTACTTCACCAAGCTTGGCCAGCGCCTGATCGCCGCCCTGGATGCCATGACGGCGGATGGTTTTGTGTTCCGCGTAGATATGCGCTTGCGCCCGCTGGGCGATGGCGGCCCGCTGGTAGGCAGCTTTTCGATGCTCTCCAGCTACTATCAAGACCAAGGCCGTGAGTGGGAGCGCTACGCTATGCTGAAGGCGCGCCCGATAGCAGGGGATATCGACGCGGGCCAAGAGCTGCTGGCTAGCCTGCGGCCGTTTGTGTATCGCCGCTATCTGGATTTTGGGGCCATTGAGTCGCTGCGCGAGCTGAAGGCGATGATCAATCGCGAAGTGAAACGCAAAGGCATGCAGAGCAACATCAAGCTGGGGCCGGGGGGCATTCGCGAGGTGGAGTTCGTGGTGCAGGCGTTTCAGCTGATTCGCGGCGGGCGTGATACTGAGCTGCAGGTCACCTCGCTGCAAACAGCGCTCAAGCGCTTGCCCGAGCTTGGGCTGCTGCCTCAAACCGTGGTGGACGAGCTACTGCCGGATTACGCCTTCCTGCGCGATGTGGAGCACGCCATTCAAGCGCTGGAAGATCGCCAAACCCAAATGCTGCCCACCGATGATGAGGACCGCGAGCGCGTCGCTTTCGCCATGGGGCACGAGGATTGGCCCGGGCTTATTGCACAGCTAGATGAGGTCCGCGAACGGGTGCGCCAGCACTTTGATGCAGTGATCGCCGACCCTGAAGAAGAGGCCGATGAAGAGCAAAGCGACGCCAGCCTCTCCCAGTGGCGGCTCTTGTGGCGCGGTGAGCTTGAAGAGGATGAGGCTCAGGCCCTTCTCAGCGAAGCGGGCTTTAACGAATCGGAAAAAGCACTCAAACGATTAAAAAGCCTTTATCACTCGCGCGCCGTGCAGAGCATGCAGCGTATTGGTTTTGAGCGCTTGGATGCACTGATGCCGCTGCTACTGGCTGCCGTGGCGCAGAGCGATACGCCGGACACGGCCCTGGCTCGGGTGCAGCCGTTGATCGAGGCAGTGCTACGACGCACGGCCTATCTGGCGCTGCTGCGCGAAAATCCGCATACCCTTAAGCATTTGATGCGGCTATGTTCGGCGAGCCCTTGGATTGCTGAACAGCTGGCACGCTACCCCATCCTGCTGGATGAGTTGTTAACCCCTGATACGCTCTACACGCCCGCCGATAAATCGCGGCTTGCCGACGAATTGCGTCAAACGCTCAACCGTTTACCCGAGGACGATGAAGAAGCGCAGCTAGAAGCACTGCGGGTGTTCAAGCATGCGCAGATGCTGCACGTGGCCGCCTCGGATGTGGCCGGTACGCGTCATCTTATGAAAGTAAGCGATTACTTAACCTATATCGCGGAAGTTATTTTAGACGCGGTGCTGGCGATGGCATGGAAGCATGTCACTCGCAAGCACGGTGCGCCTGCGGGGTGTAACAACCGCGAACCTGCTTTTTTGATTATTGGTTACGGCAAGCTGGGCGGCATTGAGCTGGGCTACGGCTCTGACCTGGATCTGGTGTTCCTGCACGATAACGACGGTAAAGGCAGTACCGACGGCCCTCGGCCTTTGGATACGCCGGTGTTTTTCACCCGTTTAGGCCAGCGCATCATTCATCTGCTGACTGCGGTAACTCCGGCGGGCAGTCTTTATGAAGTGGACATGCGCCTTCGGCCGTCAGGGAATGCGGGGCTGCTCGTCACGTCGCTGGACGCGTTTGCCGAGTATCAGACTCAACATGCCTGGACCTGGGAGCATCAGGCGCTGGTGCGGGCCAGAGTAGTGGCGGGCAGTGAGGCGCTGGCTGATAAGTTTGACGAGCTGCGTGGCTCGATTTTACGCCGCGAGCGCGACCCGCAGGCGCTGCGTGATGATGTGGTGAGCATGCGCCATAAAATGCGTGATCACTTGGGCACGAAAGGCGAGGGCGCCAAGTCTGAGCGGGGCGATGGCGAAAATGCCAGCAAAGATGCCACGTTTAGCTTGAAGCACGATGCAGGCGGCATGGTAGATATCGAGTTTCTCTGCCAGTACGCCGTGCTCGCGCTCTCCCATCAAACGCCCGCGCTGATCACCTATAGCGATAATATTCGCATTTTGGAAACTCTGGCCGAGAGCGGGCACATCACTCAAGTGGAGGCTGAGCAGCTACGCGAGGCTTACCTGGCCTACCGCAGCCGCACGCACCGCGCGGCGTTGACCGGTGAAAAGGCGTTAGGGCAGGTTAAAGAGTTTGCGGAGCACCGTCAGATAGTGACCGCACTGTGGCAGCGTTTTCTGGAACCTTGATTGGCGGGCAGGGCGTTTTTCAGTAGCATCAGTAAAAAGCTAGCCTGATAACGACTGGCCTAAAAAACGGCTGCTCCCATATCAATCGTTTTAATCACAGCAGTTCCCATAACAGCAGTTCCAATAAAAACAAGGACGACACAATGCGCACTCCTTTTCCTGTGCGGCCTCGCAGCGAGGTGGCTGGTCAATGATCGGTCAAATTTTAGCCACGCTGCTGCCGGTGTTTTTGATTGCCGGTAGCGGTGCCGCCTACGGACGATTCCGCACTCCCGATATTCGCAGTTTAAACACCCTCAATATGGAGCTGTTTGTTCCACTGCTGGTGTTTGCCGTGCTAGCCGACCGCCAAGCGCCCCTGGCGGAGTACGCCTGGCTCGCCAGCGCTGCTGCGCTGGTGGTGTTGGGGGCAGGGTTAGTGCTGTGGCCGGTGGTGAAGTGGCTTGGGTTGGACAGTAAGGTCTTCCTGCCGCCAATGATGTTCAATAACTCCGGCAATATGGGGGTGCCGCTGCTGGTGCTGGCTTTTGGGCCGGAAGCGCTGCCAGCGGCGGTGGTGGTGTTTATCGTGGAGATGCTGCTGCACTTTTCGGTGGGACTTTACATGCTAGACCCGCGTACTTCGCTGTGGCGGATGCTACGTATGCCGATTGTGGCTGCAAGCGTTGCGGGGCTATTGGTTAATGTGGGGGGGGTAGCGTTACCCGGCTGGCTGCTGGAAGCCATGCATATGCTGGGTGGTGTGTGCATTCCGCTAATGCTATTTGCGCTGGGCGTGCGCCTGCTGGAAATTGACTTTAGCGACTGGCGAACAGGGCTGCTGGGGGCGGTGCTTTGCCCGCTCTCTGGGCTGGTGATTGCGCTGCCGCTCATGTGGCTGCTGCCGCTGAATCCGTTGCAAACAGCCACCTTGTTAGTATTTGCCGCGTTGCCGCCAGCGGTATTGAATTACTTGGTCGCAGAGCAGTACAAGCTCGCCCCTCATAAGGTGGCGTCGTTGGTGTTGATCGGTAACTTGGGAAGTTTGATCGTCATGCCGCTAACGCTGGCGGCGGCCTTCGCCTGGATCCAGCCGCCGCCCTAACGGCGAGGCTCGTCTTTTACTTCGTAGCTACCTTCCAGAGCATCGTGCTGCCTAGATGGCTGATCGCCAGCGTAGCCGCCGCCAATGTCTTGAGCGTGATCGGCACGCATCTGCTCCATACGCTTTTTCATCTTATGGCGCACAAACGGCATCATCGCCCAGCCAATCAGCAGGAAAAATAGCCCCAGCACAACGCCAACAATCATCAGTGCGCCAAACGCTAGCCACGTCAACAGCAGTTTCAAGCTGCCCATTAGCCCATTTGGCTGCGTTTGTGCAGCACGGGCGCGCCACTGGTTAGCAGCTTGCCAAGCGGCATTGCGTTGGTCGCGATTCATCTGTGGCATGAAAGCCTCCATCGTTCGTTTGCCACTATTGGAACATAGCGGAGCGAGCAAGTTCACTGCTTCTTTTTGAGAGTTGAAACTAATATATCAGTTGGTGCTAATTTTTCTGTATTAAGCCCTTAACATGCGATTGCTAGCCTCGGATGTTAGGATTTAATTGAGCGCACTAAAATGAAGAGCCGTGTTTTTATAAATCCACGCATTTATTAACCAGTATTTTCATTAACCAGGGTGGTGCTATGACAAATCATGGAGGGAAGTCGGTGTTTATCGCATCGGCAGTGATTATTTTCGGCTTAGTGATTGTGGGGGCCGCGTTTCCTGTCGCGTTTGGTAATGCTGCTGAGGCCGCCCTCACATCGATTACCGAGCTATTTGGCTGGTTCTATCTCTTCTCTGTATTTGGCTTTGTGGTGTTCCTGATTGGCCTGGCGCTCAGTAAATACGGCAAAGTACGTCTGGGACCCCAGGACAGTACGCCCAGCTACAGCTTTTTCTCATGGATCAGCATGCTATTGGCCGCAGGCTTTGGGGTAGGGCTGGTGTTTTACGGCATGGCAGAGCCCATGACGCACTACATTAACCCGCCTTACGGCGATGTCCCGGCAGAGAGCGAAGCGGCTGCACGCTACGCCATCCAGTACAGCTATTTTAATTGGGGAATTCACCAGTGGGCGGCATTCTCCGTGGTGGGTTTGATTATTGCTTACTTTCAGTTCCGTAAGGGGCAGGCGGGTTTGGTGTCTTCAGTGCTCTCGTCGGTCACGGCCAAGCACCCCCATGTGCGCCCCTACGCTTCCTGGTTAGATGTTTTTGCGGTGGTGGCTACCGTGATGGGGGTGGCGACATCACTAGGGCTTGGCGTATTACAAATGAATGGCGGTCTTAACGCGGTATTTGGCTTGCCGGAGAATGGGTTTTGGCAATTTGTCATTCTATTTGTGATGTTCTGCGCCTACATGGCATCTACTTGGTCTGGTTTGGATAAAGGCATTAAGCGCCTGTCTAACTTAAATATGGCGCTGTGTATCGGTTTGATGCTCTACGTGCTGTTCACCGGCCCGACCATTGCTATTTTGGAAACGATTACGCTAGGCATTGGCGACTATCTGCAGAATTTTATTGGCATGAGCCTGCGCATTTCACCCTATAGCGACAACCAGTGGGCTAGTAGCTGGACCATCTTCTACTGGGCTTGGGTGATTGCCTGGTCGCCCTTTGTGGGCACCTTTGTGGCACGTGTGTCTCGCGGGCGCACTATTAAAGAGTACGTATTTGGGGTGCTCTTTGTGCCGCCGCTTTTGGCGTGCTTGTGGATCGGCGTATTTGGTGGTGCAGCGCTTAACCTGGAGCTGAACGGCACCGATGTAGGCCTGGCTGCGGCCACCGAAGCAAACATCACCGTCGCCCTGTTTGAGATGTTTGATTTGATGCCGTTCTCGGGCGTGCTCTCCGTGTTGGCCATGCTGCTAATTTTTATTTTCCTGGTGACCTCAGCAGACTCCGCTTCGTATATTGTGGCGCAGATGACGGATAATGGTTCTATCAATCCACCACTCTATAAACGCGTGGTATGGGGCGTGCTGATCGCGGCGATTTGCCTTACGCTTATCGTGGCGGGTGGCCTTTCTGGCCTGCAGTCAGCGGCCGTGCTGTCAGCGCTGCCGTTTACCTTTATTCTGTATATGATGGTGATTGTGCTGGTACGCGAGCTGCGTGCGGATCGTAAAGCGATGCTGACCCAGCTCTACCGTCGCCACGGTGAGACCCCCGTGGGTGCTGATGCCTTTGAGGCGGAGCAGTTAGGGGAAGAGGAGCGGTTGCGTCGTGCCCCTAGCGTGGTCAACCGGCGTATCAATAGCTAAGCAATGGCTTCAATAGAGGAAGCACCTATGGAAACAGCGTGCTGATGGCTCGACAGGGACGTCACGGGGCAACGCGGAGGCAGCCAAAAGGAGCTGCCTTCGACCGTTGGTTAGATCGGGTGGTCACCGTTGCGGTAGTCACTGCGATGGTGGTCGGCTTGTCAGCGGTTATCGCCCACTGGTTGCTTTGACGCAGCGCCGATTGATGCCTACACGAACGCCCGGCTACGCCGGGCGTTCGTGTATCTCGATGCGGTTCCTGCCGCGTCGTTTGGCATGGTAGAGCTGTTGATCGGCTTTGTTGAGCAGGTCATCAGGGCTAAGCGGCTGCTCAGGTGTCGTGGTGGCAATGCCCATGCTAGCCGTTAGGTGCGAATGAGTGCTGGAGTAGGCATGTGGAATAGCCAGTGACAGAATGGCTTGGCGCAGGCAGTTGGCAATATTCATCGCCTCATTGGCATCTTTGCCAGGCAGTACACAGATAAACTCTTCACCGCCGTAGCGGGCCAGCAGGTCGCAGCTTGAGTCGATACACTGATTGAGTACCGTGGCTACTGCACGCAGGGTGTCATCGCCCATGCTATGACCATAGTGGTCGTTAAACTCTTTAAAATTGTCGATATCGATAAAAATAGCCGATAACGGTTGCTTAGCACGCGTTGCCCACTGCCACTGTTGCGCTAAAAACATATCGAAGTGGCGACGGTTGGCCACGCCGGTTAAACCATCGTATTGGGAAAGCTGGTGCAAATGATCACGCTGCGCTAACCCTGCCTGAAACTCATTCAGCAGGTGATCCAAGCTTTCCACCAAGTGGCCAAGCTCGTCATCGTGATGGCCCTTCAGAGTGGGTTTGGGCCACTGGCCTGGCCGCGTTGGGTCAGTTTGCGTGATCGCCGCGTGCACTTTTAACAAGGGCCGCGTAATAAAAATATGAAATAACGCAATCACTAGACCACTGAGTAAAAAAGCCTCCAAAATGCTTCTTCCTACCACCGCATAACCACGGGCTAAGAACTCTCGGGTCAAGTACACCGTATCCAGGGAGAGCGATATCTCACCGACTGTCGCTTCTGGGGTATCGCTACCCATGTAATACCGCAGCGGCATCTCATGATAAACAATATCCCCAAATAGCTGCTTGCTGAGCCAGTTGGATGCATTGGGCTGTGTAGGGTAGAACTCCGCCAGGGCGCGCCCAAAGTCGTCGCGAATGGCCACCTGGGAAATCTCGCTATTGCTAAATAAACCAAAAGCGATTTGGTGCGCTAAGTCAGGGTTAAGCTGGAAGGCGGCTTCCGCCGCCGCGCCATTAACAATAGCGAGCTGCTGTGAGGTGCGCTGTTGCACATTTTCACGCATGCTGCTGGCGTGGCCGAGTAGCTCAATGCTGCCCGCAATAAGGCTAATGACAATCGCAATCAGCAGGGTAAGTAGTGCCTGCTTGAGCGTTAAACGGCCGCTGGCTAATGGGGGCTTGGCGACACTCACGGCATCGACTCCATTGGGGTAACAAACGAGGTGTCAAGATGCCGCTGAAGGCGGTTAATCGTGTCCATCTCGACGCTTGGGTGGCAGGCGAGGTAAAGGGGCGCATAAAAGAAGGTGAGCAGGTGTTCAAGCTTGAGCCCTTGCTCTTCGGCAAGGTACTCGCCAGTAGCGCGCCCGGTAACGATAACATCCAGTAGCCCGGCGGCCAGTCGTGCCATGTTTTCACGCTCGGTAGGCGCGCGGAGTACGTTAATACCCCGTTCTTCCACATAATCGCCTATGGCATCTTCTCGAAAGCTACCTACTTGCCAATGGTGTAGGTCAGTAAGCTGTGCCAATGACAGTTGCCGTTCTGCTAGGCCAAAGACTGACCACTCGTTAATCACCAGCGGCCCCACCCAGCGAAATTGTGGCTCTCTAGCGGCAGTGCGCGTGGTGGAGTAAACACAGTGATGCTCGCGCAGTCGTGCCTCGGTATAGGCGCGTGCCCAGGGCAGTATCCGAAAGCGAGCCTCAATGCCTGCATGGCGCAGCGCATTACGCAACTGCTGGGTGGCAATACCCACCACAATGCCTTGATCGTTTTGATAGTTAAAAGGCGGGTACTCTTCCGTATTGATGGTGAGCGACGGTGCCTGGGCGAATGCTATGCTACTGGTATGTCCGCTAAACAATACACCTAGGACAACCAGTACCCAGTAAGGCTTTGCGGGGGAGAACAGCTGTTTAACCATCACTACCTACCTGTGTGGCCGCTGAGAAGGAAGTGACACTATCAAAAGCGTGCTGCAATTCGGCGACTAGCTGCGGGTCTGTGCCAAGATTGATGGCAAAGTATAAATAAGATTCGCTGAGTGTGTAGAGAGGCGTCACAATGTCCTTGGAATACCCTTCCTGCTCGGCAATCCACTTCGCGACATCGGCACTGTAGGCCCATAGGTCGACTCGCTCATGTAGCAGCATATGCAGTGCGCTGCGGTTGTCCATAGCAGGCCTAATCAGCGCCTCTGGATAACCGGCTTCTACCAGTGCCTGAGCGCCGATATCTTCACGAATGACGGCAACGCTCAGCCCTTGCTCAATCGCAGCGTCAAGAGAGCGGATGTGAAGAGGCGTATTGCGACGGGCAAGCAGCACTACTTGGTCCTGGGCAATCGGGCCAACCCAGTGAAACTGTGCTTCTCTGGCGGGCGTGCGAGTCGTCGAAAAGAGCACGGTGTTGGGTTGGCTGAGCGCGAGTTCATAGCCACGCACCCAGGGATAATAGCGAATATTGCTGCGATCTAGCTGGGTCTCCGCATGGGCTAGCATGTCTTCTAAGAGGTTCACCGACGTGCCAACCATTTGGCCGCCATCGCGATAATTGTAAGGTGGGTACTCTTCGGTAATAAATGTCAGGGAGGCAAGAGAGGAGGGAAGGGTGTCAGCAGACAACGGCAGAATAGCAAAAGCGCACCCTAGCAAGAGTGAAAGAGTGGCTAGTAAACGCTTTTTTATAACGTTGCCATACGCCATTTAATTGCGCCCTCCTGTGGTTAGGGAATCCAGTAAAGTTAGATTAACTTTGTGGCGATGTCATCTTTATTCTGTTAACGCTACCCATAGCGATGCATCACAGCTAGCTGGTAGTCTTATTCCTCTTTTTAAGAGAGCACACTATGCCGCCCACAACCCCCACAATGGCCGCGTCTCCCTATGCTTCACGCCGTGAGATTTTCGGCTGGGCGATGTTCGATTTTGCCAATCAAGCGTATACGCTGCTGATTATTACCGTGGTATTTGGTGAGCTGTTTACTACCGTAATTGTCGGTGAGCGTAACGATGGCTACCGCTTAGCTAACTTTTTATGGAGCTTAGCCTTAGCCATCAGTTATTTACTGGTGGTGATCAGCGCTCCCCTGTGTGGCGCCATCATGGATTACCGCGCTGAAAAAAAGCGCTTTCTTCTGTTTAGCTACATGGCGACGGTGGCAACCACGGCCATGCTCTACTTCGTTGAGCCCGGCTACGTGGTGTTAGGCCTTCTGTTAATCGTACTCTCAAACTACGCCTACTCCATGGGCGAGTCGTTTATTGCCGCTTTTCTGCCAGAGTTAGGGCCGCCGGATGCGCTGGGTAAAATTTCCGGCTTTGGTTGGGCATTGGGCTATATTGGCGGCCTATTGGCCGCAGGGTTTACGCTGATTGTGCTAGGAGAGGCAACGGCTGACAATTTTGAGCGTATTCGCTGGGTAGGACCTTTTGCAGCAGGGTTCTTTTTAGTGGCGGCGATCCCCACTTTTTTATGGCTGAAAGAGCGCGGCGTACCTAAACCCCATGGCGTTTCTTATCGGCAAATTGCCCAGCAGCGGATTTTGGGTACTTTTCATGAGCTGCGCTACTTCAAAGACTTAAGCGTTTTCTTAGTGTCACTTCTATTTTCGATGGCAGGCGTTTACATCATTATCGCCTTTGCTTTTATCTACGGGGCCCAGGTGATTGGCTGGGATGAGAGCGTGCGCAATATCATGTTTATTATTGTGCAGGTCACCGCTGCTGCGGGAGCCATCGGATTTGGGTTTTTACAAGATAAACTGGGCGCTAAACACACTTATCAAATGACACTTGCTCTCTGGGTTGCGGCTATTGTCGCGATCTGGGCAACGCCGGCGTTAACCGAGTGGCTCAATCAGCAGTTTGGGTGGCAGTGGCAGGCACAGCACTTGTTTTTAGTGGTCGGCTGCTTAGCCGGGTTGAGTTTAGGCTCTAGCCAGTCGGCCAGCCGCGCGCTGGTGGGTGTCTTTTCACCGCTGGAAAAATCAGCGGAGTTTTTTGGCTTCTGGGGCTTGGCAAACAAACTGGCGGGGGTGCTGGGCATCGTCATGTTAGGGGTGTTGCAAACGCTGATTGGCCTTCAAGCGTCTATTCTTTTATGTGTTGGGCTATTTATTGCGGCGATGCTAATTTGCGTAGGCGTCAATGAGCGCCGTGGCCGTGAGGCGGCAGTGGCCTGGAAAAGTTCTTGATGCCGTGAGGTGAATAATGGCAAGACACAGGCCACAGCAGGGCGGCATTGTGATGATGCTGCTATTTTGGGTGCTGTTAATGGCGGTAGGAACGTGGTGGATTCAGGGCGGTCTTGACGACATGCTGAACCCTAACGTGCACATCATGAATACCTCCCCAGACAACGGCCCGGTAACACTAAAGCGTAACCGGGCAGGGCATTTTGAAGCACCGGGTCAGATCAACGGTGAGCCTGTGACGTTTTTGTTGGATACCGGCGCCACTTATGTAGCGGTGCCTAGTGAGCTAGCTAAAAGGCTAAGCTTAGCGCCAGGGCGTCGTGCTTGGTTTAACACCGCCAATGGCCGTGTCGAGGGTAATCTGACTCAGCTAGATGAAGTAGTGCTGGGCGGTATTCAGATGAACAACGTGCAGGGCTCTATCAGCCCCGGCATGGAGCGCGATACGGTGCTGCTTGGGATGAGCTTTTTAAACCAGCTAGCGATTGAGATTCGCGGCGGGGAGATGGTGCTGCGCTTGCCAGAGCCTTAGGGCGACTTGTGCGCACTGCAGTCATGTGCTTAGCTGAAGACTCATGGATGCCAACACGCTAAGGAGTTGCTATGGGTATTGAAGTCGGTGGTTTGCTCGGTCTTATTTGGCTCATCATTGTGGTATGGGCCATCGTTAAAGTGGCAAAAAGCTCGGCTAGCGGGCTTGCCAAATTGCTATGGATTATCGCGCTACTGGTGTTTCCCCTGGTGGGGTTGATTGCTTGGCTCCTGTTCGGCCCCAAGGGATAGCCATCTTAACCATGAAGGCGTATTAAAAAGGCAGGCCTCGACAGGCCTGCCTTTTTCTTTATCTGCGCATCGTTAATCGAGCGAATCGTTGCTTTCGCTGGGCGGCGCTTTATAGTGCCCGGGAATTTTTAACTTCTCTCCGTTGGGCAGGTCGCGCACTTGCGTTGGTACATAGACACGCTTAATGACACTTTTGGCTTTGCCATCTCCCATGGCGATCTCCTCCTGTCAGATTGTCGACAGTTCGCCACCTCACATTAGCGCTTGGTGGTGGAAGAATCAAGTTGCTCAAGACGCCCTCTAACTAGGATGCATACGCAACGTTAATCAAGGGGCAGGCGTTTGCAAGGTTTTAAGGTATCCTGGAAGCTATCCACAACCTGCTTTTGCACAGGGTGAGCGGGTGATAATACAAACTGCCTAAGCGGAGTGAAGAAAAAGGATGGTAGATCATTTGGAACAGCAATTTCAAGCACTTGGGGCGCAGGAATCGGTAACTCCCGACTACCCTGACCAGGATCATGTGCTGATTATTGAAGATGATCAGCGCTTGGCCGAGCTCACCCGCGATTATCTGGAAGCAAACGGCTTTCAAGTGACGCTAGAAGCGGATGGTGCCAAAGGCGTAGATCGTATTTTAACGCTGCAGCCGGACCTGGTGATTTTGGATCTGATGCTACCCGGTGAAGATGGTTTGGCCATTTGCCGCCGCGTGCGGCCCAACTTTGCTGGCCCCATCATGATGCTGACTGCCCGCACCGATGACCTTGATCAAGTGCTCGGGCTAGAAATGGGCGCGGATGACTATGTGCCCAAACCGGTGCAGCCCCGCGTGCTGCTAGCCCGTATGCGTGCGCTTCTGCGTCGCGCGGACGCGCCAGCCCCCGATGGTGAAATGCGCCTTAAGTTTGAGAACCTGGAGATTGATAACGCCACGCGGGAAGCCTGGCTCTCCGGTGAGCGTATCGACCTGACCAGCGCAGAATTCGACCTGCTGTGGCTGCTAGCGCGTAATGCTGGCCGTGTGCTGACCCGCGAAGAGATTTTCAGCGACTTGCGAGGCATTAAATACGACGGCCAAGACCGCTCTATTGATGTGCGCGTATCGCGTATTCGCCCAAAAATTGGCGACGACCCTAACCAGCCGCACCGTATTAAAACCGTGCGCAGTAAAGGCTATCTGTTTGTTAAAGACAGTTAAACAAGAGAGGTCGCCTAATGCGGCGAGTGCTTAGCCACGGCTCGTTTTTACGCTTCTACCTACTGCTGGGCCTAGCGCTGTGCGTGGTGTTTTTTATTGCGCTAGGGGGGCGTTCTTTTATAGAGCAGGTGCGCCGGGAAGATTATCGCGAACAGCTCGCCGCGCTGCCTATGTCATTAATGACACAGCAGCTTGCCAGCGTGCCCATAGATGAGCGTGAAACGCTGTTAGGCGATTTTTCCGAGCAGCTAGGCATGCAGCTGGTGCTGCGCGACATGAACGACGCCCAGTTAGGCTATTTCGAGCGGTCGCGAATTGAGCGGGGCACGGTGTTAGTGGCAGAGGAGCCTTGGCAACTGCGCCAGCGGTTGCCCACGGCTAACACCAGCGGAGAGCTATGGATGCTGGAAGCCACGTTTGACGCTTGGAGCGAGCGCCAGTGGCAGGGCAGCATGGTGTTGTTGGGTGAGTGGCTGGCCGACATGCCAGAGGAAGAGCGGCTGGCGGCGCTGGCCGAGTTACGCCCCGGCAGTTGGCCGTTAAGCCTGCTCAACGCACTTCCCGACGACTTGACCACCGAACAGCAGTTTCAGCTAACGCTCGGGGGTGTGATAACCCGGCTAGTGACAGACAAGCTATCGATTACGCTACTTTATCAATTGCCTAATGCCTCGGGAGAGGCCGACCAGTGGCTTCAGGCTGGGCCTATCTCCCGAGGCGATACGCTGCCGCTCAATTTGCACTTGCCGCTGCTCGTGGCGCTGATGGTCGTGCTAAGCCTGATCATTTATCTGATTATGCGCAGCATCGAGTCGCGCATGGCGCGGCTAGAGCTGGCGGCAACCCGTATTGCCAGTGGCCGGTTGGAAACCCGCGTCAAAGTGGAAAGCGGCGACTTTCTGGGGCGCTTGGGGATGGCCTTTAATGGCATGGCGAACCAAGTGCAGAGCCTGCTGCGTGGTCAGCAAGAGATGATTCGCGCTGTCTCCCACGAGCTACGCACCCCGGTGGCACGCATCCGCTTTGCGGTACAGATGGTCGAGGACATGACCGACCAGCCTGCCATTCAGCGTCAGCTCCAGGGTATTGATGCAGATATTGCTGAACTGGATGAGTTAGTGGACGAAATTTTGACCTATGCGCGCCTAGGTGGCGAAACGGTCAATGGCGCAGAGCTGGAAATGGCGTTGGTGGAGTGCCGGTCTATGGCGGAGCGGGTGATTGATACGCTAGCACCGCTGCACAGCGGGCAGACCTTAACCCTGGTGCCGGGGCCTGATATTGAGCTGTTGGCAGAGCCGCGCTACCTGCAGCGGGCACTACAAAACCTAGTGGGCAATGCTTGCCGCTACGGCAAATCTCAAGTGGTGATTCGCCTTTGGGATGAGCCGCGCCTAGTGCGTATTGATGTAGAAGATGACGGCCCGGGCATTCCCTTCGATGCCCGAGCCGATATCTTCAAACCCTTTGCGCGCCTGGACGATAGCCGCGCCCGCAGTTCTGGTGGCTACGGCCTTGGCCTCTCGATTGTGCAGAAAATCATGGCTGGCCACGGTGGTAGTGTCACCGTGGACAGCAGCCCTGCGCTAGGCGGCGCACGCTTTACGCTGTTGATTCCTCGTCGCGATTCGCCGGTTTAATCCCTGATAGCACCGCAAAGGAGGTCTCCTTGGCGGTGCGCAAAAAGTCTTGCATCCACGGCGCTTCCGCCGACTCCTCACGAATAGCGGCGTAGAGCGTGCTCCAGATGCCGTGCTCGCCTAGCTTCACCGCGCTGACGTAGTCGCGCTCTAAATACTCCGTGAGCGCCCAGTTGGGCAGCGCACACACGCCGCGGCCACTGGCCACCAGCTGCATCATCATAATCGTCAGCTCTGCGGTGCGAATCTCTTTAGGGCGCACGTTGGCTGGGGCCAAAAATTGGGTGAAGACATCCAGGCGCGACTGCTCCACTGGGTAGGTGATCAGTGTCTCCTCGGCCAGCGCGCTAGGCTCAATATAGGGTTGGCCCGCAAAGCTGTGTTGCCGGGCAACCGCTAGCAGCCCCTCATAGCGAAACAGCGGCACATAGTGAACACCATCCAAGGGTTGTGGGTCGGCGGTGATCACCAAGTCCAACTGCTCGCGGGCAAGCGCAGGCAGCGGGTCAAAGTGGTGCCCACTGGGAATATCGATCTCCACTTCCGGCCAGTGGTCGCGGAAGTAATCCACCGTGGGCATGAGCCACTGAAAACAGCTATGGCACTCGATGGCCATGTGTAGCCGCCCCTGCTCGGTGCCCGCCAATCGGGCCAGGTCCCGCTCAGCTTTGCGGACCTCCGGCAGAATCTCATCAGCCAGCGCCAACAGCCGCAGCCCTGCCCGGGTAAACTCTACCGGCCGTGTTTTACGCACAAACAGCGCGCTATCCACGCGGCTTTCCAGATCTTTCAATTGGTGTGAGAGGGCCGACTGCGTTAAGTGCACCCGCTCGGCGGCTTCTACAAGAGAACCGGTTTCGCGTAGGGCCAGCAGCGTGCGCAAATGGCGTAATTCAATCATTGTGAGTATTTTTCATGTTTGATATTAGAATCTTTAGTTTGATTCACGTTTGGGTGGCGCTCAAACTGTGTGAAATCATTCACGTTGGAAGGATTCATCATGACAGTTTCTCATATTCTCGGCTATCCCCGCATCGGCGCACAGCGCGAGCTGAAAAAAGTCACGGAAGCTTACTGGAAGGGCGACGTTAGCCGTGACGAACTGGAAGCCGCAGGCCAAGCGCTGCGTCTTACCCACTGGCAAACTCAGCAAGCCGCGGGGCTGGACATGGTCAGCGTGGGTGATTTCGCATTTTATGACCAAGTGCTGAACGTTTCTGTGATGCTGGGGGCGGTACCTGACCGCTTTCACGCCCAAGACGAGGTCAGCGCAGGCCGCGTCGACCTGGATACCGCCTTTCGTATGGCCCGTGGCCGCGCGCCGAGCGGTACCCCGGCGGCGGCCTGCGAGATGACTAAATATTTCGATACCAACTACCACTACCTAGTGCCGGAGCTTCATAAAGGGCAGACGTTTACCTTAGCCTCCACGCGGCTATTTGACGAGGTAGACGAAGCCCTGCAGGCGGGCTTTACGCCTAAAGTAACGCTGACCGGGCCGCTGACATGGCTATGGCTAGGCAAAACCAAGGGCAGTGAGTTTGACCGTCTTGAGCTTCTTGATAGCGTACTGGATGTTTACAGCGAGACGCTTTCCCGCCTAGCGACTCAGGGTATTGAGTGGGTGCAGCTAGACGAGCCTGCGCTGGTACAGGATTTACCGCTGGCTTGGCAGCAGGCCTACGAGCGCGCTTACCATCGCCTGCAGTCGGCCCCGCTGAAGCTGCTGGTGGCCACTTACTTCGGCGCGCTGGGCGATAATCTTTCGCTCACCACGCGGCTACCGGTAGAGGGCCTGCATATTGATGCCGTGCGTGCTCCTGAGCAGGTGGAGAGCGTGATTGACCGGTTAAGCCCGCATCAGGTGCTCTCGGTAGGTTTAGTGGATGGTCGGAATATCTGGCGGGCCGATTTGGCAGCACTGCGTGAGCGCCTGCTGCCGCTGAAAGTGCGGTTGGGCCAGCGGCTGTGGCTCGCGCCTAGCTGCTCGCTGCTTCACGTGCCGGTCGACCTGCGTCAAGAGACCGAGCTAGACGCTGAGCTCGTGAACTGGCTGGCGTTTGCTCGTCAGAAGCTGGATGAAGTGGTCACGCTGGCGCGACTGATTGATAACCGTGCTACGCCGGAAGATGAGCAGCGCCTGAGCGAGGCAACCCGCGCCTTGGATGCGCGCCGGGAGTCGACGCGTATTCACCAGCCCGCGGTGAGCGAGCGGCTAGCCGCTATCACGTCTCAGGATAGCCAGCGTCAATCGCCCTATGCACAGCGTACGCAAGCCCAGCGTCGACTGCTTGCGCTGCCGCTTTTCCCGACGACGACGATTGGGTCGTTCCCGCAGACGGATGCCATTCGCTCTGCACGCCGGGCATTTAAAGCCGGTGAACTAAGCCAAGCGGACTATGAAGCGCGGATGCGCGAAGAGATTGCTTACGCCGTGGAGCGTCAGGAAGCGCTGGGCTTAGACGTGCCGGTGCACGGCGAAGCCGAACGTAACGATATGGTGGAGTACTTTGGTGAGCAGCTCGACGGTTTTGCGTTTACCCGCTTTGGCTGGGTGCAGAGCTACGGCTCCCGCTGTGTGAAGCCGCCTATTATCTT
Organism: Halomonas sp. 707B3; assembly: GCF_024158645.1. Lineage (NCBI taxonomy): Bacteria > Pseudomonadati > Pseudomonadota > Gammaproteobacteria > Oceanospirillales > Halomonadaceae > Halomonas > Halomonas sp. 707B3. Next base: position 13,336 of record NZ_JAMZBE010000009.1, on the reverse strand, counting down.
TGGTGACGTGACACGCCCTGCTCCGATGACCGTACGCTGGAGCGAGTATGCCCAGACGCTAACGCAAAAGCCGATGAAAGGCATGTTGACCGGGCCGGTGACGATTCTGCAGTGGTCGTTTGTGCGTGATGACCAGCCCCGCGCCACTACCTGCCGTCAGATCGCCTTGGCACTGCGCGACGAAGTGTGTGACCTGGAAAAAGCTGGCATTCATGTGATTCAAATTGACGAGCCAGCGCTGCGTGAAGGACTTCCGCTGCGCCAAAGCGAGTGGCAAGCGTACTTGGACTGGGCTGTTGAGAGCTTCCAACTGAGTGCCGCAGGCGTGGCCGACAGCACGCAGATTCATACCCATATGTGCTATTCGGAGTTCAATGACATTATTGGTGCCATTGCAGCGCTGGATGCCGATGTGATCACCATCGAGACGTCGCGTTCAGATATGCAACTGCTGGATGCGTTTCAGGACTTTGCCTACCCCAATGAAATTGGGCCGGGCGTCTATGATATCCACACGCCGAATATTCCCGAGGTGGAGTGGATGGTGGCACTGATGGAGAAAGCGCTGGAGAAAATCCCAGCCGAACGCCTATGGGTGAACCCGGATTGCGGATTGAAAACCCGTGGATGGACTGAAGTAGAGCCAGCCCTCGCTAATATGGTGGAGGCCGCTGAGCAGCTGCGTCAGCGCTACGCTTAAGCCAAGCTGGCTGCTCGGCTGCAATTTACCCCGCTGCTAAGTGCAGCGGGGTTTTTGCATTAGCTCTTAGAGGCGTAGGCGTAAAGCAGCGTTTCCTGGGCGCTAATCGCGTCGCCGCTGCCGGGGTCCTGTAGCTGGTAGCTGCCGTCGCTCTGTAACAGCCAACTTTGGCAGTTATCTACGAGGTAGGTTTCCAGGTCTTTACGTACCCGGGTGGCGAGCTTCTTATCCAGCAGCGGGAAGCAGGTTTCGACCCGATGGAACATATTGCGCGACATGAAATCGGCGCTGGAACACCAAATTTCCGGCTTGCCGTCGTTATGGAAGTGGAACACCCGCGTGTGTTCAAGAAAGCGACCGATAATCGATCGAACGCGAATATTCTCTGATACCCCTGGCACGCCTGGCTTCAAGCAGCACATGCCGCGAATGATGAGGTCGCACTCCACGCCTGCCTGGGAGGCACGATACAGCGCCTTGATCAGTTTGGGCTCGGTCAACGAGTTACATTTAATGATGATATGCCCGCGTTTTTCTTTACGTGCCACCTGGGCCTCGCGATCGATCATTTCAACGAGACGCTCGTGCAGCGTAAAGGGCGCATGCAGCAGCGTATCAATTTTGCGCGCCCGGCCCATGCCCGAAAGCTGCTGGAAAACTTTATGCACGTCGGCACAAAGCGCCTCGTTGGCGGTAAGCAGGCTGTAGTCGGTATAGAGCTTGGCGGTTTTTGAGTGGTAGTTGCCGGTGCCCAGGTGCACATAGTGGCGCAGCTCACCTTTTTCACGGCGCACGATGTGCAGCATCTTGGCGTGGGTCTTGTACGCCATAATGCCGTAAATCACGATAGCCCCTGCCTCCTGCAAGCGCGAGGCCAGTTGCAGGTTATCCGCCTCGTCAAAGCGTGCCCGCAGCTCAATCACCACCGTCACTTCTTTACCCTGGCTAGCAGCGTCTACCAGCGCGCTGACGATGGGGGAGTCTGAGCCGGTGCGGTAAAGCGTTTGCTTGATGGCCAGCACATCCGGGTCCCGGGCGGCTTCCCGCAGCAAATCCTCAATGGGAGAGAAGGACTGGAAGGGGTGGTGCAGCAATATATCGCTTTTGGCGATGGCGCTAAATAAGCTGCCGCCTTTCAGCGCTTTGGGCACGCTGGGGGCAAACGGGCGGTAGAGCAGCTCGGGACGGTCCACATCGCCCAGCACTGCCATCATGCGGGTCAGGTTTACGGGCCCCTGAACGCGATAAAGGTCACCGCTCTCCAAGTCAAACTGGCGCAGTAGGAAGTTGGTCAAATCGTCCGGGCAGTTGTCGGCGACTTCCAAACGCACGCCGCTGCCGTAGCGCCGGGCCAGCAGCTCCCCACGCAGGGCCGAGGCAAGATCGGATACCTCTTCAGGATCAACGGTCATGTCCGCGTTGCGGGTCAGGCGGAACTGGTAGCAGCCCCGCACGCGCATGCCAGGAAAGAGCTCTTCGGCATGGGCGTGAATCATTGACGATAAGAATACGTACTCAGAGAAGCCATCGGCGCAAAGCTCCTTGGGCAGCGCCATTAGGCGCGGCAGCGAGCGTGGGGCGGGCAGAATCGCCATGCCGCCCGCTCGGCCAAAGGCATCTTTGCCTTCAAGTTCGACAATAAAGTTGAGACTCTTATTCACCAGCCGTGGGAACGGGTGTGATGGGTCCAGGCCAATGGGGCTAATCACCGGCATGATTTCGTTATCGAAAAAGTCCCGCACCCAAGCTTTTTGAGCGTCGGTCCACTGGTCGCGGCGGCGGAAACGCAGCCCCTGGGCTTCTAGCGCAGGCAGTAGCGTGTCGTTGAGAATCTCGTACTGGCGGGCAATCTGTTGGTGAGCAATCTCGGAAATCTCAGCCAGCACGGCTTTGGGCAGGCGGCCATCAGCAGCGGTAGTGTCATCGCCCAAGGCCATTTGATGTTTTAATCCCGCCACACGAATCTCGAAAAACTCATCCATGTTGGAGGAAAAAATCAGCAGGAACATCAGCCGGTTGAGAAGTGGGTGCGCATCGTCTAACGCCTGCTCTAACACACGAATATTAAACTGTAGGTGAGAAAGCTCGCGGTTAAAGTAGAGCTGCGGATCGTCAAGGTCAGCTTCAGTATGCGACTCTTTTGCTTGAACCCCGGTGGGTGTGCGGTTAATACGCAGCGGTGCAATATCGGCTTCGCCGCTCAGTTGCTCATTGGGCGGTACTGGTAATGCTGGCGTGGAATCTATAGCGTTGTCGTCCATGGTTGCCCCCCGCGGTAGTGGTTCGTACTCATCATAGCGTTTTAACGTTTATTAGGGTGAGTATGCAGGGGGAAGATGACAAATAGGTGTCACCGATTTGTCATCTTAATGGCATAAATGACGGTTAACGCTGCAGCAGGCGAGCGGCCTCTAGGGCAAAGTAGGTCAAGATGCCGTCGGCCCCAGCGCGCTTAAAGCACATCAGTGACTCCAGAATCACTGGCTCCGCTTCTAGCCAGCCGTTATCGAACGCTGCACGGTGCATGGCGTACTCACCGCTGACCTGGTAGGCAAAGGTAGGCACTTGGTGCTCGCTTTTCACTCGGCGTACCACGTCCAGGTAGGGCATGCCTGGCTTGACCATCACCATATCAGCGCCTTCTGCAATATCCATCGCGACTTCGTGCAGCGCTTCATCGCTGTTGGCGGGGTCCATCTGGTAGGTACGCTTGTCCGCTTTGCCCAGATTGGCGGCTGAGCCGACCGCATCGCGGAAGGGGCCGTAATAGTGGGAAGCATACTTGGCGCTGTAGGCCATAATGCGCACGTTATGCAGATGCTCCTGCTCCAGCACTTGGCGAATGGCACCAATGCGGCCATCCATCATATCGGAAGGGGCCACTACATCGGCGCCTGCTTCCGCGTGGGAGAGCGCTTGTTTGAGTAACGTGTCGACGGTGCGGTCGTTTTGAACGTAGCCGTGCTCATCCAGAATACCGTCCTGGCCGTGACTGGTGTAAGGGTCCAGCGCCACATCGGTAATGATTCCCAGCTCCGGCAGTGCTTCTTTGAGTGCACGAACGGTGCGCTGCACTAGTCCGCTGGCGTTATAGGCCTCTTCGGCCAGTTCGCTTTTCTGCTCAGGGCCAATCACCGGGAACAGCGCCAGTGCGGGAATACCCAGCGCATAGGCTTCGCGGGCCTGCTCAATCAGCAGATCAATCGAGAGACGCTCGACGCCGGGCATGGAGGCCACCGCTTCGCGCTGTTTTTCACCTTCTAAGACAAACACCGGCAGAATCAAGTCGCTGGGCGTCAGCGTAGACTCCTGCATCAAGCGGCGCGAGAAGTCATCCCGACGCATACGGCGCATTCGGGTAGCGGGGAAGTGGCGTGGGCTTGAGGTATTCAACGGCTCTCTCCAGGCAATCGCATCGTGGGCGCCCCGTGTATCAGGGCTTGGTGTGAGTATATCAGGCATGCCATACAGCGAAAGCCGCCTTGTGGCGGCAATAGAGACTGACTAAAGTGAGCCATTCAGCCACAGAGATGGCTTGGACAAGGAGATAGGTATGACGAAGCAGGTAGCAATCGTATTGGCGGGTTGTGGCGTGTTTGATGGCTCGGAAATTTACGAGACCACCCTGACGCTGTTACGCCTTGACCAGTTGGGGATCGGTTATCGCTGCTTTGCCCCGGATGTGGCTCAGCACCATGTGATTAATCACCTAGACCAAGCGCCGGTAGAGGGCGAAACCCGCAATGTGCTGCAGGAGTCTGCCCGTTTGGCCCGTGGTGATATTAGCCCGATTACCGAGCTTGATTCTGATGAGTTCGATGCAGTGATCGTGCCGGGTGGTTTTGGGGTGGCTAAAAACCTCTCTGATTTCGCCATGCAGAGCGACAGCATGCAGGTGCTGGAGAGCGTCAAAGAGGCGTTAGCCGGGTTTAAAGAGGACGCCAAGCCCATCGGCTTGATGTGTATTGCCCCGGTGATGGTGCCGCGCCTACTAGGCGATGGCATTGCGGTCACTATTGGCCATGACCCGAGCGTATCTGGCGCGATTAGCGCCATGGGCGGTTTGCACCGCAGCTGCGGCGTGGAAGATATTGTGGTAGACCATGAACACCGCGTAGTGACAACGCCAGCATATATGCTCGCCACGCGTATCAGCGAAGCCGCTACTGGTATTTTTAAGCTGGTAGATCGCATCGATGAAATGATGGGCTAAGTGCCCGCACGGTAGCGATTAGTAGGAAAAAAGCCTCTGTCATCGTGGGATGACAGAGGCTTTTTAGCATAGAGCGCTTGAGAGCTTACGACTCCTGATCTTCGGCGTCTGCTTCTGCGCGGCGCTTGCGGACCAAGCGGCCAAAGAGCAAACCAACCTCATATAAAAGATACATAGGGATCGCTAGCAGGCTTTGGGAGATGACATCCGGCGGTGTCAGTAGCATACCCACCACAAAGCAGCCTAAAACAATGTAAGGACGCTTTTTGGAGAGACTCTCAACGGTTGTGGCACCAGACAAAATCAGTAGGAACGTGGCAATGGGAATCTCAAAGGCCACCCCAAACGCAAAGAACAGCTTCAGTACGAAGTTGAGGTACTGGTTAATGTCGGTCATTACCGCAACGTTTTCCGGGCCGGTTTGGGTGAAAAACTCAAACAGCAGCGGAAATACCACGTAATAGGCAAAGGCCGCACCGGCATAAAACAGCGCCACGCTGGAAACCAAAATAGGAATAGCCAGCATTTTCTCGTTGTCGTAAAGCCCTGGCGCGACGAAGGCCCAGGCTTGATGCAGCACAAAGGGGATAGCAATAAAGACCGCCACCACCAGGGTGAGTTTGAACGGTGCTAAAAACGGCGAGGCGACCTCGGTGGCAATCATCTGCGAGCCTTCCGGCAGTAGCGCCATCAGCGGCTCTGCCACAAAGCTGTAGATGTCGTTAGCAAACGAGTAGAGCCCCAGAAAAACCACCAATATCACTACAATCGCCTTCATTAAGCGCGAACGCAGTTCGATGAGGTGCTCAATGAGAGGCGCTTGGCTTTGGTCGTTTTGCGGCTCCTGGGAATCGCCAGACATACTCATTGGTGGTTGCTATCCTTTTGATGATCGGCCTTGTCGGAGGGAGCAGGGGCGTCTTCACGAACCGTTTGCAGCGCGTCGTCTAGCCGGGCGCTGGCGTTAGCCACCCGCTGCTCGGTGGCATCCTGGCCGGGAGCCCCTTCGCGGCTGCTAGCGGGCGCATCAGCAATGCTCTCTACATCCTGTTTGGCTTTCTTCAGGCTGTCGTCGAGCTTCTTCTGCTGTTCGTTTAGCTTTTGCCGCAGCTCTTCCGCTTCCAGTTGAGCGCTAATTTCACGCTGCATGCCGGATACCGTACGCTTGATCTTGCCGATCCATAGCCCTGCCGTGCGTGCCGCTTTGGGCAGCCGCTCAGGGCCGAGCACCAGTAGCGCCACGATGCCAATGAGCATGAGTTCAAGAAAGCCGATATCCAGCATGGCTTATTTGCGCTCTTCGTTACGGTCAGCAGCAGCGCGTTTCTCTTCCGCCTGTACGTCGTAGGTATTGCCGGCTTCTTCGTGGCTCACTTTCGCTTGAGGCTGGTCGGCGTCTTTCTTATCGCCCTCTTTTTCCTCTTCGTGCATGGCTTTCTTAAAGCCCTTCACTGCACCGCCTAAGTCGGTGCCCACGTTACGCAGTTTTTTAGTGCCGAAAATCAGGATGATAATGCCCAGAACAATCAGCAACTGCCAAATACTGATACCACCTAACATATGCATTTCCTCATCGAAGCAGGGTTAACGTTATGATCGGGACGCTTTTTCGTCGTGGCCAGAAATACCGAACCGCCGGGCGAGTTCATCAAGTACTCGCTGATGGTCAAGATCCAGATGCGACAGCATGACAAGGCTATGAAACCACAGGTCGGCCGTTTCGGCGATCAACGCTTCACGGTCCTGTTCGCTGCCGTGCTCGGCGTCTTTGGCTGCCAGCAGCGTTTCGGTGGCTTCTTCGCCGACTTTTTCGAGTATCTTGTTCAAACCCTTATGATGCAAGGAGGCAACATAAGAATCTTCTGGATTAGCGTGGCGGCGCTGCTTTAAAACCTCAGCAAGGGCGTCAAGCACAGGAACATGGTTAGCGTCGGTCATGGTGTTCTCTTTATCAATCGGCGGCGTCGTTTCGTCAAGTGATTGCATCGTATCAGTGCCAGATCAGCAGTATTAAGCCGGCACCCGCAGCCGCGAGTATCGGCCAATCCTGAGTGGCAGCCCAACTACTGAGTGGCTGCCAAGCCAGCGCAATAGCGACTAGGGCCAAGCCAATGCGCAGCCGATGCTGGCGCTTACCTTGCTGACTCATTTGGCGGCGCATCTGGCTGATCGCCGTCACTTGCTGATGGCGCTGACGGTGCTCATGCTCCATGCGGCTAAGCGCCTGATGAGCAAGCACCGGTAGTTCGGGCAGTTGATGAGAAAGCTCCGGCGCTTGGCGCTTGAGGGACTCCCACAGCCCGCCAATGCCTGCCCGCTCTTTCATCCACTTCTCTAAATAGGGCTTGGCGGTGCTCCAAAGGTCCAGGTCGGGGTAGAGCTGGCGGCCCAGGCCTTCAATATTGAGTAGCGTCTTTTGCAGCAGCACCAGTTGGGGCTGCACTTCCATATTAAAACGCCGGGCGGTCTGGAAAAGCCCGAGCAGCACCTGTCCAAAAGAGATGTCCTTGAGCGGCTTCTCTAAAATGGGCTCGCAAACTGTGCGGATAGCGGCGGCAAATTCGTTGGCGCGGGTGTTTTCACCTACCCAGCCCGATTCAATGTGCAGCGCGGCGACCTCGTAGTAATCCTGATGGAAAAACGCCAGCAGGTTACGGGCCAAGTAGTCCTGATCTTCCCGCGTTAAGCTGCCCACAATGCCGCAGTCAATCGCAATATATTGCGGGTCTTCCGGGTCATCGCAGTTCACAAAGATGTTGCCGGGGTGCATATCCGCATGGAAGAAGTTATCGCGGAACACCTGGGTGAAGAAAATTTCCACCCCGCGCTCGGCGAGCTTCTTCAGATTTGTGCCCCGTGCGATCAGGGTGTCCAGATCGGCGACCGGCACGCCGCGAATGCGCTCCTGCACCATGACGTGGCGTCGAGTGTAGGGCCAGTAAATAGTCGGCACAAACAGCAGCGGTGAGTCTTTGAAATTACGCTTGAGCTGCGAGGTATTAGCGGCCTCCTTGTAGAGGTCCAACTCGTCGAACAGTGTCGCCTCGTAATCGCGGATTACTTCGACAGGGCGTAAGCGCCTAGCTTCCGGCACTTTGGAAAGCAGTTTGGCGACCTGATACATCAAGCCCATGTCTTGACGCATGATGCGGTCAATGCCGGGGCGGATGATCTTGACCACCACGTCTTCGCCGCTGTGAAGTGTAGCGGCGTGGACTTGGGCAATCGATGCCGATGCCAATGGCACGCGATCAAAGGCGGCAAAGGCTTCTGCCAGTGTCATCTCTAGCTCGCTTTCCACCCGCGCCGCAGCCAGCTCACCAGGGAAGGGCGGCACTTGGTCTTGCAGGCGCTTCAGCTCATCGGCGATATCTTCGGGCAGCAGATCGCGTCGGGTAGAGAGCATTTGACCAAATTTAATAAAAATCGGCCCCAGCGCCTCCAGAGCCAACCGTAGGCGCTCGCCACGGCTGCGCTGCCCCACGGGCACTAGCTGCAGTGGCGACAGCTTCAGCAGCAGGCGCATCCAAAGCGGTAGGCGTTCAGCGGGAATCAAGGTGTCTAAACGGTGCCGCGTGACGACCCAGACAATTTTAAACAGCCGCAGGCTCATCCGCGCTGCTCCTTAGGCGTTGATGGTTCCGCTGGCTGCGTGAGTCGCTTATGGAGACGGTTAAGTCGCGCTTCCAGGCGGTCGGTGGCGATCTCAAGCTCAGTCAGGTGGTCGCGGAGCACGTCGCGCTGTTGGCGGCCGGGCAGCAGGCGCGCTTCCTCAAACACGTACTCCGATACGTCCTGCAGCAGCTCGTCCTTGGCACGCAGCCCCCACCGGGCCGCACGTCGAATACCTTCCGCCAGCGAGTGAGCAGGCATGTCGCCTAGCCAGCGCGCCAGTTCGCTCTCCCAATCAATATCTAGATCGAACAGCAGATCGCGGGTCGCTTCCAATAGGTGGATGCGCCCGCGTACGGCCAGTTTGCCGTCGAACATCAGCCGCTCAATGGAAGCGCCGCTCAGCCATTCGGAAAGTGTTTCAGGCGTCAGTTCCACCACGGCATCGACGTCGGTCTCTTCCACCTCATCGCCATGTTGCAGATCAACGCCTGTCGCGTGGTAGCACAGAAGAAGCGCTAAATGAGGTTTCTCAAGCCGAACCAACAGTCGACTGCCCGCTAGCGCCGCCAGCCGCGTAGGTGCGGCTGGATCGCGGGCAAGTAGAGCATTTAACGTGCGTTCACATCCGGCCAGCAGCAGGGTCGGGGTGACTAGCATGCTGACCTCTGGTGCCAGAGGATGATCGCTTGATGCTGCTGTGTCATAACTTGATGCCGCGGTGGAGGGCGACAATACCGCCGGTCAGGTTGGTGTACTCGACCCGTTCAAGCCCGGCCGCTTCCATCATGCCTTTCAGGGTGTCTTGATCCGGATGCATGCGAATCGATTCGGCCAAGTAGCGATAGCTTTCGCCGTCACCCGCCACCAGCTCGCCCATCTTGGGCAGCAGGCGGAAAGAGTACTCATCGTAGGCCTTGGAGAGCAGCGGGTTGTTGGGCTTGGAGAACTCCAGCACCAGCAGGCGGCCGCCTGGCTTGAGTACCCGTGCCATAGAACGCAGCGCGGCATCTTTATCGGTGACGTTACGCAAGCCGAAGGCAATGGTAATGCAGTCGAAGCTGTTATCCGGGAAGGGTAGGCACTCGGCGTTGGCCTGCACGTACTCTACGTTGCCGCCCACGCCGTTATCCATCAGCTTGTCGCGGCCAACGCGTAACATGGAGGCATTGATATCGGCCAAAACGACTTTGCCACGCGGGCCAACCAAGCGGGAGAACTTTAGGGTGAGATCGCCCGTGCCGCCAGCGATATCCAGCACATGGTGCCCTGGGCGAACGCCTGCGCGCTCAATGGTGAGTCGCTTCCAGACCCGGTGAATACCCATGGACATCAGGTCGTTCATCACGTCATAGCGGGCGGCTACTGAGTGGAATACATCGGCCACGCGAGAGGCTTTCTCGTCGACCGGCACTTCTTGGTAGCCGAAATGGGTAGTGCGCTTTTCGGTGGGGCTCATGGGGCTTTAGCTCCCGAGTTCGAGGCGGTAGTTGTTGACCGTTAGGTCATCGCAATAAGTGGTTGGCAACATTGTAGCCTTCCCGACCCCGGCTTGTCTGCGCTTCACCTGGGGCACCGCGTCACAGCTGCTTGAATTGAATGCCCGCAGGCTCGCGGGAGGCCCCTGCCTCTTCCAAGCGTTTGAGATAATTCTGCCAATAGGCATCTTGATGTGTGGCAAGGTCAAACAGGTAGTTCCAGCTGAACAAGCCGCTGTCGTGACCGTCATCAAAGTGCAGTTTGAGCGCGTAGTTACCGGCCTGAGTAATATTTTGCAGGCCGACTTCCTTTTTACCGACTTGTAGCACGGCCGTGTCGCCGCCGTGGCCGCGCACTTCGGCAGAAGGGGAGTAAACCCTCAGAAACTCAACGGGCAGCCGATAGGTGTCACCGCTGGCATAGCCAAGCTCCAGTTCGCGAGCCTGCTTATGGTAGTGAACCCGTGTGGGTGTCGGGGCGTTCATGAATACGGGAACCTCGTGACGATAAGTAGCAAAAGCAGCCTGCCCGCAAAGCGGACAAGCTGCCGGTGGCTATACCGATAGTAGCGCTTACAGAATATAGCGCGACAGGTCTTCGTCGACCGCCAGTTCGCCTAGCTGAGCGTTGACGTAGTCAGCGTCGATGACCAAGGGGCTATCCATATCACCACCCTTGAACGATGCCTCTTCCAATAGGCGCTCTAGCACAGTGTGCAGGCGGCGAGCACCGATATTCTCGGTGCCTTCGTTCACTTGCCAGGAGATTTCGGCAATGCGCTCAATACCGTCCGGGGTGAACTCAAGGTCTAGCCCTTCGGTCGCCAGCAGCGCTTGGTACTGCTTGGTCAGTGAGGCAGACGGCTCGGTGAGAATCCGCTTGAAGTCGCCCGGCGTTAGCGCATCCAGCTCAACGCGAATCGGCAGGCGGCCCTGCAGTTCCGGAATCAGGTCAGAAGGCCGTGACAGATGGAAAGCACCGGAAGCGATGAACAGAATGTGGTCGGTTTTGACCATGCCGTACTTGGTCGACACCGTCGAGCCCTCGATTAGCGGTAGCAGGTCGCGCTGCACGCCTTCCCGAGACACTTCGCCACCGCTGGACTGGCCGCTGCCCTTGGCGACTTTGTCGATCTCGTCCAGGAACACGATGCCGTGCTGCTCGACGGCTTCCACCGCACGGGCTTTGATCTCTTCTTCGTTGACCAGCTTGCCGGCTTCTTCATCACGTAGCAGCACCAGCGCTTCTTTCACGGTCACGCGGCGCTGCTCACGCTTCTGCTGGCCCATGTTGGAGAACAGGCTCTGCAGTTGGCTGGTCATCTCTTCCATACCCGGAGGGGTCATGATGTCGATGCCTTGGCCGTGGGAGGAGATCTCAATATCGATCTCTTTATCGTCAAGCTGGCCTTCACGCAGCTTTTTGCGGAAGGTCTGACGAGTGCCGCTATCTTCGCGGGGCTTATCTTCCTGGCCTCGGGGCGGCGGCAGCAGGGCGTCGAGTACACGGTCTTCAGCGGCGTCTTCGGCGCGGTGGCCGACTTCTTCTTTGGCGTGCTCGCGGACCATCTTGATCGCCGCTTCCATTAGGTCGCGGATAATCGACTCGACGTCGCGGCCCACGTAGCCCACTTCGGTGAACTTGGTGGCTTCTACCTTGATAAACGGCGCACGGGCCAGCTTCGCCAACCGGCGGGCAATTTCGGTTTTACCCACGCCGGTGGGGCCAATCATCAGGATATTTTTCGGCGTAACTTCCGGGCGCAGCTCGTCGTCGAGCTGCATGCGACGCCAGCGGTTACGCAGGGCAATAGCCACGGCGCGCTTGGCATCTTGCTGGCCGATAATGTACTGATCCAGCGCATGGACGATTTCGCGGGGTGTCATCTGGGTCATTAAAGTGGCCTCAACGTTCGTTGATGTTCAGCTCTTCGAGCGTCACGTGGTGATTGGTGAATACGCAGATGTCACCAGCGATGGCGAGGGATTTTTCAGTAATCTCGCGGGCGGATAGCTCAGTATTTTCGAGCAGCGCGCGGGCGCTGGCCTGGGCAAAGTTGCCGCCTGAGCCAATCGCAATAATGCCGCGCTCCGGCTCAACCACATCGCCGTTACCGGTAATAATCAGCGAGGCGCTGTGGTCGGCCACGGCCAACAGGGCTTCTAAGCGGCGCAGCGCGCGGTCGGTGCGCCAATCTTTGGCCAGCTCAACCGCTGCCTTGGTTAAATGGCCCTGATACTTTTCAAGCTGCGCTTCAAAACGCTCAAATAGGGTAAACGCATCAGCGGTGCCACCGGCGAAACCGGCCAACACTTTGCCACGGTAAAGGCGGCGTACTTTGCTGGCATTGCCTTTCATCACGGTGTTGCCAAGCGAGACTTGGCCGTCGCCTGCGAGGGCTACTTGGTTACCGCGGCGAACGGAAACAATTGTGGTCATGGAGATAACTCCTTGGGGGAGACGCGCTCCCGATGACTGATCGGCCGCCTGGGCGGCCGTATAAAAAGCGATTCCCAACAAAATGCGGGCGGCTGATAAAAAATCAACCGCCCGCAAGCGAAAGCCATCAGATAAAGCGTGTCTGGCGCAGCCCAGCACGCTGTTAGTTAGTTCTGTAGCTGTATCAGCAGCGGCTCAATGCCTTGTGTGCTCATTAAGTCCTGAGCGCGGTTGAGCTCGCGGGTGTCGTCGTAGGGGCCAACCTGAACCCGGTGCCAGGTATCACCGTTGGCCTGCACTTCACTGATCTGCGCTAGCAGGCTTAGGTTACGCAGCCGGCTGCGCAGCTGTTCGGCATCGCCAATCTCACGAAACGAAGCGGCTTGCAGCATATAGCGGCTGGGCGTGCTGTTGGTGGCCGCGGGTGCCTGCTGAGCGGCAGCGGCCTGCTCGTTGGGGCGCGTGTTAGCGGCAATCACCTGAGCAATGGGGTCGTCAGCAGGCGTGCTGGTGGCGGTTTCTGTGCTATCGGTTGACGTATCGGTTGCCGTATCGCTTGCGTCTGCATCACTGGCCGCTACGGTCGGGGGCGTGATGGTCGAGGGAATCGCCCCGCCGGGGGCGATGACTTCGGTTTCAGGCAGCAGCGTGTAGAACTCGAACGTAGGCATAGAGGGCTCGGCGGGCGTTTCGGTTTGCCGCGCCGCGCTGCGCTCATCGCTACCCGCGGGTTTTGGCAATACCGTCGCCTGAGGAACCTCCTGCTGATCTTGCCAGGGAGCGGTGCCATGCTGGTGCTGGGCGAGGAAAAAACCAGCGGCCACCCCGACAATCCCCCACAGCCAGCCGGGTATGCGTAGCCCGCCCCCAGTGCGGCGGGCGGACTTACGCTG